>CANJEC010000025.1 GCA_947473395.1 Actinomycetota bacterium
AAGGCGCCTGCACGTAAGGCACCAGCCAAGAAGGCGCCAGCCAAGAAGGCGCCTGCACGTAAGGCACCAGCCAAGAAGGCACCAGCCAAGAAGGCACCAGCCAAGAAGGCACCAGCCAAGAAGGCACCAGCCAAGAAGGCACCAGCCAAGAAGGCACCAGCCAAGAAGGCTCCAGCCAAGAAGGCGCCTGCACGTAAGGCACCAGCCAAGAAGGCGCCTGCACGTAAGGCACCAGCCAAGAAGGCACCAGCACGTAAGCGCTAATTTGGCCATCAGGCCTCTGAAGATGATTTCTAGAACGGTCCGGAGAAATCCGGGCCGTTCTCGCGTCTACGGCTATGGGACCACCTCAGTGCAAGCGAGTCCGCCGACTCCAAGTACTCTGCGATGCCATGAGTGCACAGTTCATCTTCACCATGCATCGCGTGACCAAGTTCATTCCCCCTGACCGCGAGGTTCTCAAAGACATCACGCTCAGCTTTTACCCGGGAGCAAAAATCGGTGTGATCGGCTCCAACGGATCGGGCAAGTCCACCTTGCTCAAGATCATGGCGGGAGTCGATGACCAGTTCAACGGCGAGGCGCGGCTTACCCCTGGATTCACGGTGGGGATGCTTGAACAGGAACCGCAACTTGATCCCGATAAGGACGTGATCGGAAACATCATGGATGGCGTGGCCGAAGTTGCTGCTCTCCTAACCTCCTACGACGCTCTCATGGCAAAGTGGAGCGACCCCGAGGCTGACTACGAGAAGCTCGGAACTCAGCAGGCAGACCTTGAGGCGAAGATCGAAGCGGCCGGCGCATGGGACCTGCAGCGAACAATCGACATTGCAATGGATGCCCTACGAACTCCCCCACACGATGCAGATGTCACAAAGCTCTCAGGCGGAGAGCGGCGAAGGGTAGCTCTGTGCCGCCTCCTGCTCGCTCAGCCTGACCTGCTGTTGCTTGATGAGCCAACGAACCATCTCGATGCCGAGTCAGTGGCTTGGCTCGAGCGCTACCTGCAGGATTATCAGGGAACGGTCGTCGCCATTACGCACGATCGCTACTTCCTCGACAATGTTGCACAGTGGATTCTTGAACTTGAGCATGGTCGCGGCCACCCCTTCGAAGGGAACTACTCAGGTTGGTTAGCGCAGAAGCAGGAGCGACTGGCTCTTGAAGACAAGCAGAACGATGGCAGGCGCAAGAATCTTGAGCGCGAGCTTGAATGGGTTCGCATGGCACCAAAGGCTCGGCAAGCAAAGTCAAAGGCACGTCTTCAGGCCTACGAAGAGCTTCGTGCCGAGGCCGAGGCTGCTCGCAGCAAAGACGGGAGTATGGAGATCACGATTCCGCCTGGGCCACGCCTAGGTGATCAAGTGGTAGAAGCTGAGTCCATCAGCAAGGGTTACGGAGATCGACTCCTCATCGAGGACCTCACGTTCACTCTGCCGCGATCAGGAATCGTCGGAGTGATCGGTCCAAATGGGGCTGGAAAGACCACGCTGTTCCGCATGATTGTTCAAGCACTCGAGGGTGGCCACCCAGAGGACGTCCCCGATAGCGGAACCCTGACCGTTGGCTCAACCGTGGACCTGTCCTATGTGGATCAGTCTCGCGACTCTCTGACTGACGACAACACCCTCTATGAGGAGATCACGGACGGGCTGGATTTCATTAAGTTGGGCAACCGCGAGGTGAACTCACGCGTCTATTGCGCAAGCTTCATGTTCAAAGGTCCAGACCAGCAAAAGAAGGTTGGACAACTCTCGGGTGGAGAGCGCAACCGAGTTCACCTGGCCAAACTGCTGCGAACTGCAGGCAACGTGCTGCTACTCGATGAGCCTACAAACGACCTCGACATCGACACCCTTCGAGCGCTCGAGGATGGCTTAGCTGCCTTCCCTGGCTGTGCTGTTGTGATCTCACACGATCGCTGGTTCTTGGATCGGATCGCTACGCACATGCTGGCTTTCGAGGGCGACTCGCAGGTTCGTTGGTTTGAAGGGAACTTCACCGAATACGAGGCTCAGCGAAAGAAGGAACTCGGTGCCGATGCGGCTCAGCCACATCGCATTAAGTACAAGCCCCTCACCCGCTAAAACTTCGCTTTGCTTTGCGAGGGACCCCCTATTGGGGGTCCCTCGCAAGACAGACCCCGGGTGCGGCGGGAACTCATTGTGGAACAATTCACAGGACAAAAATTCAGGTCAGCCGTTTCATCTACCGATACATACGTGCATGAGTACGACCACCGCAGCCACCCCCACCCAATGCTCCACTCACAGCCGTGCCGTGCAGCGCGACATCGAGCCAGGAAGCATTGTTGAATGCATCCTGTGCGGGGAGCGCATCAAGTTCCAGGCCAAGATCCGGCCAAAGCAGGTCATCTGCAACGTGTACAAGGGCACGAACTGGGATCGAGTAGAGCACTTTCACGCCCCTTGCTATGCCCAGGCTGGCGAGCCGCACGGCCCAGCAGACACGACCCCTGTGGTGAAGACTCGACGGGTTGCAGCAAAGAACAACCCCGAGATGCAGAAAGCCTAGTCAGGCAGTCGTTACAGCTTCTGGGCAACTCATAACCATCTCTGTCTGGGAGACTTACTGCATGGCAGTATCCAGCACGAGACCATCCGCGGTATCCACCACAGGAGCCGCCTGGAATTCGGGGGCGCTGGCCCTTGCCAAGGCCCACCCGGTTCCAGCAAGACTCCTGAAGGCTCACGGGCCACCACGCCTAGGCGCCAAGCCAGCGGCCAGCAGCCGATTCCAGAGTCTGGCCCAGGCAATCGCCCATCAACAGCTCGCAGGAAAGGCAGCCGCTGCGATCTGGTCACGAGTCGCTCTCGCTGTTGGTACCGAGTTCAGCCCCGCTGCTGTGCTTGAGTTAGGCCCGCAAGAGCTTCGAGCCTGCGGACTCTCAACAGCCAAAGCTGCCGCCATTATCGACCTTGCCCTCAGCACTGCAGAAGGCGAGATTCGATTCGACCGTATTGCCCGATTCGATGACCAAACCGTGATCGAGCAGCTCACCTCGGTGAAAGGTATCGGTCCTTGGACTGCGCAGATGTTCCTGATGTTTGAGTTGCGGCGCATCGACGTTTGGCCAACTGGCGATTACGGGGTTCGATCTGGATTTGCTTCGGCGTTTGATTTGGATTGCATGCCGAGCCCACAAGAGCTTGGCCAACTTGGCGAGGCTTTCGCCCCCTACCGCTCAATCTTGGCCTGGTGGTGCTGGCGAGAGACCGATACGAAACCGCGATGATCCTGTCAGCCCTAGGCACGCCCCAAGCATCGACTTGGTTGTTGACAAATTCAACGAGAGAGCGGTGCGAGCAGTGCGAATACCAGCGCGGCTTGAGTCGCAGCATCACCGTCTGCAGACTGCAGCACCAGTTCCGGTGACCTGGGTGCCTCATAGGGATCATCAACACCAGTCAAGCCCTTGAGTGTGCCTGCCCGCGCTTGGGCATAGAGCCCCTTCGGGTCACGTTGCTCGCACTCGGCCAGAGAGGTCGCCACATGCACCTCAAGGAACGCTAGGCCTGCATCAGTGACTCGCCTGCGGACTGCTTCACGGGCGGCACGATACGGCGACACCAAAGGCACAAGGGCGACCATGCCGGCATCGGCAAAGAGGGCTGCAACCTCGCCCACTCGACGAACGTTCTCATCCCTGTCGGCTGCGCTAAAGCCCAAGTCCTCGTTGAGTCCTTGCCGAAGATTGTCCCCATCGAGCAGGTAGGCGGCCCGGCCTGCAGCCACGAGTTGTCGTTCGAGTTCAACGGCCACAGAGGACTTCCCCGATCCAGACAGTCCGGTGAACCAAACCACTTGTCCTGCGCCACCAGTGATTTCTGATCGCGCCGAGCGCTCAACTGCCCCCGGATGCCAAACCACGATTCGCTGAGGTTCCTCAGCGGAGCTCATGTCTCACCCAGAATCATCCCTGCACCCACCGTTGCATTGGTGGCTTCATCAATCAGGATGAACGATCCCGTCTCGCGACTGCGCCGGTACTCGTCAAAGAACAAGGGCAAGGTGGTTCGTATCGAAACACGCCCCATCTCGTTGAGCTGCAGAGTCTCTGCAGCCTCATCTCGGTGCAGCGAGTTGATATCTAACCGGTACTTCACATCTTTGACAATCGCACGGGCAGTGCGTGTGGTGTGCTTGATGGAGAGTTTGGATCCGGCCGACAGGACAGTCTCATCGGCCAGCCAGCAGACCATGGCATCAATATCTTGTGCCGAGGTGGGCTGGTTCTGCGGACGGCAAATCATGTCGCCGCGAGAAATATCAATCTCATCCTCGAGTAGGAGCGTCACCGACATAGGAGCGAATGCGCCGTCCACCGCTCCATCGAAGGTCTCGATGCGCTTGATCTTGGTCGTAAACCCAGACGGAAGCACCATGACTTCGTCCCCAGCGCGAAACACGCCAGAGGCAACCCGACCGGCGTAGCCGCGGTAATCGTGGAACTCGTCTGTGTGCGGACGAAGCACACACTGCACCGGGAAACGGGCATCGATTAGGTTTCGATCTGATGCGATGTGCACCGTCTCAAGGTGATGCAACAGCGAGGATCCCTCAAACCAGGTCATGTGTTCGGATCGCCCGACCACGTTGTCACCGTTCAAGGCTGACAACGGGATGAAGGTCAAGTCCGAAATATCTAGCTTTGCTGCAAAGGATCCGAACTCTTCAACAATTTCGTTAAAGCGATCCTCGGAATAGTCAACGAGGTCCATCTTGTTGACGGCAATCACTAGGTGCGGAATCCGCAGCAGCGAAGCAATAAAGGCATGCCTGCGCGACTGCTCGAGGACACCTTTGCGAGCGTCAATGAGCACGATTGCAAGGTCTGCAGTTGAGGCACCAGTAACCATATTGCGCGTGTACTGAACATGACCTGGCGTATCGGCAATGATGAACTTGCGCTTTGGGGTAGCGAAGTAGCGATACGCAACGTCAATGGTGATTCCTTGCTCGCGCTCCGCACGCAGGCCATCAGTCAGAAGTGCCAGATTTGGCCCCTCTAATCCCATCCTCTCGCTGGCGTCCGCAACAGATGCCATCTGGTCTTCGAATATTGACTTGGAATCAAAGAGCAAGCGTCCGATCAGTGTGGACTTGCCGTCGTCTACTGAGCCAGCAGTGGCAAACCGTAGTAGTTCACTCATTAGAAATACCCCTGACGCTTGCGATCTTCCATGGCGGCTTCAGATGCACGGTCATCGGCACGGGTTGCACCGCGTTCAGTCACCCGCGTAGCGGAGACCTCGTCAATGACTTCTTGCACCGTCCGTGCGTCTGACTCAACTGCACCCGTGCAAGAGGCATCTCCAACAGTGCGGAATCGAACCGTGCGAGTCTCGGGCTTCTCACCCTCCATGACTGTTACAAACTCAGTCACGGCGAGCAGCATGCCGTCACGCTCGAACACCTCGCGCTCATGCGCGTAATAGATATTTGGAACCTCAATACCGTCCTCGGCGATGTATTGCCAAATGTCGAGTTCGGTCCAGTTGCTGAGCGGAAAGATTCGAATGTGTTCGCCGCGAAGGTGCCGGCCGTTGTACAGACTCCACAGCTCTGGCCGCTGATTTTTTGGGTCCCACTGTCCGAACTCGTCCCGGAATGAATACACCCGCTCCTTTGAGCGTGCTTTCTCTTCGTCTCGTCGAGCACCACCAAAGGCGGCATCAAAGCCGTGTTCCTCTAGGGCATCAAGCAGCGTCATTGTTTGTAGTTGATTGCGGCTTGCTCGCGGGCCTTTCTGTTCGACCTGCTTGCCGCTGTCGATTGAGTCCTGAACAGAAGCAACTACCAGCTTGATACCTAGCTCAGCTACCCGACGGTCTCTGTATTCGTAGACCTCTTCGAAGTTATGGCCTGTGTCGATGTGCATCACTGGGAACGGAATTTTTGCAGGCCAAAAAGCCTTCTCTGCCAATCGGAGCATCACAATGGAGTCTTTGCCCCCGGAGAACAACAAGACCGGCCGCTCAAACTCTGCTGCGACCTCCCTGATGATGTGAATCGACTCCGATTCGAGCGTCTTGAGATGTGAGAGTTCGTAATTCACTACACAACCGTTCTAAAAAGTGGGAGAAATGAAAGGCGGGTTGTACATGCCTTGGCAAGCTCTGCAACGACCACCCCACAACGCTGCAGGTGAAATATAGCGATTGAATCGCCACAACCCACTCTCGAAAGCAGGAACCAGTCTGGTTTCATGCAAAATCTACGTGGGCCTTGCCGTAGATTCTAGAGATGGCCAACCTTGATGATCACCTGCTTGCCGCCGAACTTGCTCAATCGGCTGGGGCGCTTCTGCTGCAGGTACGTCTGGAGCTTCAGCAGCAACAGGCTGCCCAATCCGAGATCAAAGATCAGGGCGATCAGCGTGCGCACGAGTTTCTTATGCAGCAGTTGAGCAGCAGAAGACCAGCGGACTCGGTGCTATCTGAGGAGTCATCCGAGGCGGACCGACTCGACCCAGCGCGACTGACAGCCGACCGAGTCTGGGTGATCGACCCGCTCGACGGAACCCGAGAATTTGGCGAGGGTCGATCTGACTGGGCAGTTCATGTGGCACTTGTTGAAGGAGGAGTACCTACTGCCGGGGCCGTTTCATTGCCCGGCTTGGGCATCGTGTTCTCCACAAACAACCCTCCGGAACTTCCCGCACCTGGAAATCCCCTGCGAGTCATTGTGAGCCGGTCACGGCCGCCCGCAGAGGCGCTGAAAATTGCCGAGTCCCTGAATGCGGAACTTGTCGAAATGGGATCTGCTGGAGCGAAAGCCATGGCGATCTTGCGTGGCGAGGCCGACATTTACCCTCATTCCGGCGGTCAATTCGAGTGGGACTCGTGTGCCCCCGTCGCGGTTGCCACTGCAGCGGGGTTGTCATGCACCCGCCTAGATGGGTCGCCGCTTATCTACAACTGCGCAGACCCGTACCTTCCTGATCTACTCATTTGTCGACCCGCGAATACAGAACAAGTGCTTGCCGTGGTGAACTAGGAGAATGGTAAGCCTTCCTCTTTCTGATCTACCCGAACGAACACCCGAGTCCGACCACACCATCTCCCCCGATGTAGACAAGTACTCGTTCTCGGACAACGGCCCTTGGGTCATTGATCGTACTGAACTCACTTGGACGGCTGGAATAGTGCTTCTCCGGGCCAACACCCGTCGTCTTGTGCCGCAACTCACGGCAAAGCGTCGCCTACCGCCTCCAGGCCGCCTGGCAGTAGTTACCGCACATCTTGGCGCTGCAGTCATTGGGTGGGCCGTGATCGACCGCCGCCGTGGAGGTTCGGACTCGCGTCTGGGCCTGTCCAAGCGATTGCGCTCTGCTGCAGAGAAGCTTGGGCCCACCTATATCAAATTGGGTCAGGTCATCTCGAGCGGAGAAGGGTTGTTCCCCGCCGAACTTGTCGAAGAGTTCAAAGCCTGCCGCGATCAGGTTCCATCTGAGCCCTTTGATGCAGTTCGTCAGGTCGTCGAGGCTGATTTCGGTCGCCCGCTCGAGACCGTGTTTTCTCGGTTTGAGCGCACTCCAATCGCTGCTGCATCAATTGCGCAGGTTCACTCGGCGCAACTCATTACTGGCGAGGAGGTTGTTGTGAAAGTGCAACGACCGACCATTCGCAAGCAGGTGCAATCCGATCTGAAAGTCATGTCTTGGCTTGCGCCCTTCTTGGTGGGACGAATCCCCATTGCCGCACTGGCCAACCCACCTGCACTTGTTGAACTCTTTGCCGAAACCATTACCGAGGAACTCGATTTTCGCCTTGAAGCAGAAAACATGCTGGACGTAGCTGCTTCTTTTGCTGAGCTCGGCCAGCGCGGCATGGTCATTGCACGGCCTCACCCCGAACTAGTCACCCGCCGGGTTCTGGTGATGGAGCGCCTTTCGGGGTTTGGTTTTGACGATCTGGAGTCGATGCAGGCCGCGGGAATCGATACGCATGAAGTGATTCGGATCGGTATGACCGGCTTTACCGAGAGCTGCATGGTGAATGGAATCTTCCACGGGGATCTACATGGCGGAAACCTGTTTGTGATGACCGACGGCAGAATTGCGTTGCTGGATTTTGGCATTACTGCTCGCATGACTGACCTAGAGCGCACAGCATTTCTGCGACTCATGCTGACGGGTGCCACGGGCGATATTAAGGGCCAGCTAGCAGCCTTTAGAGATCTCGGTGCCCTTCCGCCAGATACCGATCTTGATGATGTCATTGCAGAGTTGCATCTTGACGAGCAACCAGTTGACCCAACAACTCTGTCGCAGGAACAACTCGTTGGCGAGTTGCAGCGAGTCATCAAGGCATTGCTTGGAATGGGTGCTCGCCTACCCAAGATTTTGATGCTGTATGTCAAGAATTTGGTCTTTCTGGATGGAGCGATGGCCGCCCTAGCTCCCGACCTTGACCTGATCGCAGAGATTGCAACCCTCTCTACTTACCTCGCCGTTACCCATGGCGAACGATTTGCAGCCGAAGTCGGCGGCAACGCCATGGACTTTCAGATCGACGCAGAGGCCATCTCACGAAACACGGGTATCGACCTATCAGATGGCGCTGGCCTGACCTATAGCGACCTACGCGAACGAAGAGACATCATTCGCCAGCGCCTAGACCGCCGCAACAACTAGTACTCCGGTTCCACCTTTGCTGGGCAGCGAAACTGTTTCGATACCTGAGCAATTACACGGCTAAACGCCATGAATGGCGGGTGTCACAGTGATGAGTTCGGGGTTGAGGCTCCAGATCGGGCACACTGGTATGTCCCCCTTCTAGCGCTGCGCGCACCCACGACCGGATTGTTCTATGACTTCACCTTCTGTTTCTGCTGATCCAACCACTGGCCGCGTGTCAGTAGAGGGCATCCGCAACGTTGCCATCATCGCCCACGTCGACCACGGCAAGACCACCTTGGTTGACGCCATGCTTCGTCAGTCCGGAGCCTTCCGCGAAGGTGCTGCCGAGATCGACCGCATTATGGACAACACCGACCTTGAGCGAGAGAAGGGGATCACCATCCTTGCCAAGAACACCGCCGTGCGGTGGACCGGTGAAGGTCGCGAAGAGGTCAAGATCAACATCGTTGACACACCTGGCCACGCCGACTTCGGCGGCGAAGTAGAGCGTGCGCTCACTATGGTCGATGGAGTGGTGCTGCTCGTTGATGCATCCGAGGGGCCGCTTCCGCAGACACGGTTCGTGCTGCGCAAGGCGCTCGCTCTGAACCTGCCCGTGATTCTGGCAGTCAACAAGGTTGACCGCCCTGATGCCCGCATCGACGAGGTGGTTTCCGAAGTTGAGGACCTGTTTATGGACCTTGACGCAGATATCGACCAGATCGACTTCCCAGTTATTTATTGCAACGGCCGAGCCGGTCGAGCCAGCATGACCCGCCCCCAAGACCCAGACGATCTCGAAGCTGACCTCACTCCATTGTTTGAGCTGCTCGTTACGCACCTACCTGCACCCACCTATGAGCCCGATCACCCGCTTCAGGCTTGGGTCACCAACTTGGACTCCAGTCAGTTCGTTGGCCGCTTGGCCATGTGTCGTGTGCTGCATGGAACAATCCGAAAAGGACAGCAGGTTTCTTGGTGCCGAACTGATGGCACGATTGAACGAGCCAAGGTTGCCGTTCTGTATGTCACCGAGACTCATGAGCGCATAGAGGTGGACGAGGCCGGCCCCGGCGAAATCATTGCCGTTGCAGGCATTGAAGACGTCACCATTGGCGAGACACTGAGCGACCCTGAGGATCCTCGCCCCATGCCTGTGATCACCGTGGACGAACCCAGCTTGTCAATGACCATTGGAGTCAACACATCTCCACTCAATGGCCGAGAAGGAGACAAGGTCACTGCTCGGCAGATTAAAGCTCGCCTCGATGCCGAACTAGTCGGCAACGTAAGCCTGCGCGTGAATCCAACTGAACGTCCAGATGCTTGGGAGGTTCACGCTCGTGGCGAATTGCAGCTTGCAGTCCTAGTCGAGACCATGCGACGCGAGGGCTTCGAGATGAACGTCGGCAAGCCACAAGTGGTGACGCGTGAAATCGACGGCAAGATCCACGAGCCAGTCGAATCTGTCTCGGTGGATGTCCCCGAGGAGTATCTCGGTGCAGTCAGCCAACTGCTAGCTACCCGCAAGGGGCAGCTGGTGGACATGGTGAATCACGGGACTGGCTGGGTGCGCATCGAGCAGCGAGTTCCTGCTCGCGGCCTGCTGGGGTTCCGCACCGAGTTCTTGACCGAGACTCGCGGCACCGGCATGTTGCATCAGATCTTTGATGGTTGGGCACCCTGGTTTGGCGAGATTCGCTCGCGGGATCGCGGTTCCATCGTGGCGGACCGTTCTGGCCCCGTCACGGCCTATGCGGTGGTTCAGGTACAAGAGCGGGCCTCGCTCTTTGTTGGACCCGGAGACGTGGTCTATGAGGGCATGGTGATCGGCGAGAACTCCCGGGCTGAAGACATGGACGTGAATATCTGTCGCGAGAAGAAACTCACGAACATGCGAACCTCATCTTCAGACAACACCGAGCGATTGACTCCGCCACGCAGGCAGTCTCTTGAGCAGGCGCTTGAGTTCTTGGCAGAGGACGAGTGCGTAGAGGTCACCCCACAGGCGGTGCGCCTGCGCAAGGTTGCCCTTGACGCTGGAACTCGCGCACGCCTGACCAAGGCCATCAAGAGCGCCAAGCTCGGTTGATTCTGAAAGCATCTCTCTAAACCCGACTTGTTTGGTCGGGTTTAGAGATGTACCCTGAAGGAATGAGTTCACCTGACTCGTTCTTTTCATTTCCTAACCCCGTCAACGACGTAGCCGCCCGCACCGTAGCTGCGGGAGTGGTGCTCATGGGGCTGCTAGCGGCAGGCCTCGGCTGGGGCTGGATACTGATCCCGCTGACCTATGGGTTTCTGGCTCGGGTTGCCTGCGGGCCCAAGTTCAGCCCGCTCGGCTTGATCGCCACAAAGGTTGTTGCACCACAGCTCCCCCAGTTTGAGAAACTGGTCCCCGGGCCGCCCAAGCGGTTTGCTCAGGCAATTGGTGTGGCGTTCACGGTGACTGCCTCTGCACTTTGGCTGGCAGGTGCGCCCGGGGCTGCCCGCGTGGTTCTTGGATTTCTGATTCTTGCAGCGGGCCTTGAGGCCGCGTTCGGATTCTGCTTGGGGTGCAAGATCTTTGCTCTGCTGATGCGAGCAGGAGTCATCCCTGAAGATGTCTGCGCCGAGTGCAACGACATCTCGCTGCGCATTCCTGGTCTGTCTTCAAGCTCTCGCTAAGCACGCCTAGACTCACCACCTGTGCGCCTTGTCATTGCCCGCTGTTCTGTCGATTACGAGGGACGCCTCTCGGCTCACCTGCCAGAGGCAATTCGCCTGATTATGGTCAAGGCCGATGGCTGCGTAGCCATCCATGCCGATGGTGGTGCATATAAGCCGCTCAACTGGATGAACGCACCCAACCGCCTAGTGGAGCATCAGGATCACTGGACGGTGACAAACCCCAAGGGCGAGCAACTCACCATCCACATGTACGAGATGTTTAGTGACCTGTCCCAAGAGCTAGGTGCTGACCCTGGCCTCACTAAAGATGGCGTCGAGGCACACCTTCAAGAACTGCTCGCAGCGGACCCGACAGCAATTGCCCATGACCTCGTGCTCATCCGGCGGGAGTTCCCCACAGACATTGGCCCGGTTGACTTGCTGTGCAGGGATGCTGCCGGACAGGCAGTAGCAGTAGAAATCAAGCGGCGCGGCGATATCGACGGAGTGGAACAACTCGTTCGGTACCTCGAGCGCATGGAACGAGACCCTCTCCTTCGAGGAGTTCGTGGGGTCTTTGTGGCGCAAGTCATCAAACCTCAGGCCAAGGTACTCGCAGAGGCCAGAGGACTGACCTGGGTCGAGGTCAATTACGAGGTACTGCGCGGAACTCGCACCGAAGACCTGACCCTGTTCTGACAGGCCTGAGTGAGCTCTTCGCCATCCTGTGAATGTTGTTGGGTCTTGCCGCGAGTAGCCCAGCAAAGTGCGCGAACCTTGACGGGTGACTAAGGCCCACAAGATCATCCTGCTCGTGGTTGCCACGCCGCTGATCCTGATCGCCATGATCTCAGCCGTGTGGGCACTAGATCAGTGGCAGACCAGCGACAACGTTGCGCGAAACGTCACGGTGGCGGGGGTCGAGGTTGGCGGCAGCAGCCCGAGCGAACTTGATGCTCAGTTGCAGGCTTTAGCAAAGGATCTTCCCAGTACCGAAGTGCAGATTCAGTCTGGTGCGAACACCATGACCACGACAGCCGGCGAGCTTGGCCTGAGCATGGACGTTGCAGCTACGGCACAAGACGTCAACGAAATTGGACGAGTCGACCCTCTACCCACTCGGCCAATCCGCTGGTTCAAGGCCCTCTTTGGCGGTCGTTCGGCCGAGGTCACCCTGAGCGTAGACAGCGAACAACTCGCTCCCACCCTGATAGCCCTCCAGGGCGACCGCAGGACTCTGCCAGTCGAACCAAACATTGCTGCAACGGAAGAGTCCGTCACGCTGGTTGCTGGTTCGCCCGGCACCGAGGTCACAATCAACGACGTGGTACGTGCACTGCCACAATCCCTGACTGATCTTTCCAAGCCCATCACGATCACCGTTGACCCAACCGTCACCGATCCTCTGGTCACCGATGCGGCTGTGAAAACGCTGGTGGACCAGGCGAATGCGGTGACTGCGGGACCAGTCACGCTGAATGCTGGCGGCACAAAGATTGAGGTGGAAGGCAAAGCCTTCCGACCTGCGTTCGCTCTTGCAATTGAGGGTGCGACACCCAAGCTCACCATGAAGCCCGAAGCCGTCTCGCTCATTCTCGAGTCCAAGAACCCATCAAAGCCAAACCCAACGAATGTGCGCTTCGACATTATCGATGGAGTACCCACCCCTGTTGGCGGTGAGGATGCTCAAGTCTGTTGTACTGCAGAAGCCCCGCAAAAGATTGTGGACGGCCTTCTGGCGGCTCAGACCACGATTGACCTACCCACTCGCGTAGAGACTGCTCAACAAGGTCGCGACTGGGCCGCGGGGCTTGGCGTAAAGGAAGTCATCGGATCGTTCACCACAAATCACAAGTGTTGCGAATCTCGAGTGACAAATATTCACAAAATCTCCGACATTGTTCGCGGCACGCTGATTCCGCCAGGTGCCACATTCTCTGTGAACGACACGGTGGGTCGACGGACTGTAGAGAAGGGTTTCGTGGAGGGCGGGGTTATCCAAGACGGTGAATTCGCAACCGACATTGGAGGCGGAGTGAGCCAATTTGGAACCACCACATTCAATGCAGCCTTCTTCGGCGGACTCGATATCCCCGCTTACAAGGCGCATTCGAAGTACATCAGCAGGTATCCGTTTGGCCGTGAGGCCACATTGGCCTACCCCAGTGTCGACCTCAAGATTCGCAACGAAACCCCCTATGGCGTGGTGATTTGGCCCACGTATACCAACACCTCACTCACTGTCAGCATGTGGTCAACTCCCTTTGCCAAGGGTGAACAGACTGCCCAGAATCCAACTTCTGGCTGTGGCAAAGTCACCACCGAGCGAACCCGAACCTTTGTGGATGGCCATACGGAGAAAGACAAATTCCACGCGAACTACGACTGCAACTCCGAGCCGCACTAGTTGCTGAGTCACTCAGGGCAGCCCTCGCGAAGCAGCACAGCTGCAGCATCCCTAGTATGTGGTGAAACGTCGAGGATCACTGAGGCAGTTACATGAGCATAGAAAACACTTCATCTAGTCAGGCCATGTCGGTGACCTTTGAGGACCGCATGAGCGATGCGGACGCCTTGATGTGGAACATCGAGAAGGATCCCATGCTCCGCTCAACCGTCACGACGCTGATGGTGCTCGACGGCCAGGTGCGCTCAGACCAACTTCATCACACCTTTGATCGAGCCAGTCGAATCGTCCCCCGCCTGCGGCAGCGAGTCCGCGGCAATCCCCTGTCGCTTGCTCCCCCCCGTTGGGAGATCGACCCTAACTTTGACCTTCGCTACCACCTTCGCTCTGCGCGAGTGCCCGGCTCGGGCTCGATGGCGGACCTACTTGCCATGGCTGGCCCAATTGCCATGCAGGGGTTTGATCGGGCAAGGCCGCTCTGGGAGGCGACCATCGTTGAGGGCCTGCCAAACAGCCAATCTGCGATTATTTTGAAGTTTCATCACTCGATCACTGATGGAGTTGGCGGTGTCGAACTGATGCTCGAGATCTTCGAGCTTGAGCCAAATGCTCCAGAGCGCATGATGCCCCATGCCCCCGATGTTCACGTGCTCAATCAGGCCCAGCGCTTCATGAACGCTTTCCAGCATGAGTCCCGCAGGCAGTTCAGTTTTGCTCGACAGGTCACTTCGGCCGGCGCAGGATCAGTGCGTGATGCACTCACTGATCCCAGTGGATCGGTGATGGCATCGAGTGAGTTGATTGCCTCTGCTACCAGAATTCTTCGGCCAGAGAGCACACCGCTCTCGGCAGTCATGACCCGCCGAACGCTCTCCAATACCCTTGACGTGCTCTCCATGCCGCTTGACCTTGCCAAGAAGGTTGGCAATCACATTGGTGGCACGATCAACGACACGTTCCTCTCTGGGATCGCTCGAGGCATGTCGCTGTATCACCAGCATCATGGGGCTGAGCAAGGGTCGCTCCGAATGGGTATGCCCATCAACATTCGTGGCGCAGCATCAATGAAGACCTCCGGCAACTCCTTCGTGCCAGCGCGATTCGAGATTCAGATTGATTTCGAGGACCTGACCGAACTCATGACCCACATTCGCGAGCGTGCTATTGCCGCCCGCGATGAACCCGCCAACCAGCTCGTTGAACCGCTGTCTGGAATTCTCAGCAAGCTGCCCACCACTGTGGTGACGCAACTCTTCGGTGCCATGATGAAGGGGCTCGACTTTCAGGCATCCAACGTACCTGGGTCACCCGTGCCGCTGTATCTGCAGGGGGTGCCAGTGCTATCGGTGTACCCATTTGGGCCTCTAGCAGGGGCAGCAGTAAACATCACGCTGCTGAGTTATCAGAATGAACTCAATATTGGCGTGAACCTAGACCCAGCCGCCGTGCCCGACGGGGACGTGTTCATGGAATGCCTACGAACGGCCTACAACGAACTTCTGGATTTGGCTTGAGTTCTGCAGCCACCAGAGTCCCGGATCGCTCCGTAGATGTACTCATTGTTGGCGCAGGACCAGCAGGTTCGGCTGCTGCAATTACGCTTGCCCGGGCGGGTATTCAGTCGCTCGTCATAGATAAGGCGGAGTTTCCTCGAGACAAAATTTGCGGAGACGGGTTGACCACGGGTGCACTTCGACTGCTCGAAGAGTTGGGAGTGCTTCCCGAGAGCGTCGAGTCGTGGCAAGAGGCCGAAGACTGCTGGGTGCGTTCCCCGAGGGGAACAACCCGCTTGTTTGAACTACCTCGAACGGGTGGCAGCTTTGCTGCAATCGCGACACGAAAGGACCTTGACGAGGCTCTGCTGAACCTTGCCCGCAAAGAGGGTGCCGAGGTCCTCGACGGGCACGGTCTCCTAGGGGCACACGATGACTCCGACGGCATCACAGCCGAAGTAGAAGAGATTGGTCTCGTCCGTGCGACTTGGGTCATTGGGGCTGACGGAATGTGGTCACCTTTGCGCAAGCATCTGGGTGTGGCTGAGCAAGGTTATTTGGGCGAATGGCACGCGTTTCGACAGTACGTCTCGGGCGTTGGACCCGTTGCAGCTAAAGACTTGTTCATCTCCTTCGAGGCTGACCTGCTGCCGGGGTATTTTTGGTCATTTCCTCT
>CANJEC010000026.1 GCA_947473395.1 Actinomycetota bacterium
CATGCGGCCACTAGCTCAGGCATTCGTAGACGCCGGGTACAGCGTTGAACAGCCACTGCTGAGCGGGCACGGGACTGTAGTTGAGGACATGTTGGACACCACTTGGGAGGACTGGTCAGCAGATGCAGAGGCTGCGTATCAGTCGCTTGCTTCGAGAACTGAGTCGGTGGTCGTTGCGGGTCTATCGATGGGTGGCTCGCTCACCTTGTGGTTGGCAACCAAGCATCCAGAGATTGCGGGCATTATTTGTGTGAACCCGGCAACTCAAGCCGCCCCCGAGGTCAGGGATTTTGTTGCCTCGATGGTGGCGGCCGGAGACATCGTGATGACCGGCATTGGTTCCGATGTTGCAGACCCGAACTCACCTGAGTCTGCCTATGCAGACACGCCGCTTCAGCCACTTCTCTCGATGTTTGATGCAGCGATTCACACTCAGGCTGCTCTGCCAAACGTGAAGTGCCCGTTGCTCCTCTTCACGAGCCCCCAAGACCACGTGGTACCCCCAACTGACTCTGACTACCTAGCCGGGATCTATGGCGGCTCCGTGGAGCGCGTCAGTTGTGAACGCAGCTACCACGTTGCCACCTTGGATTATGACAAAGAGATGATTATCGAGCGCTCCATGGAGTTCATCCGCACGGTGAGCCACCTCTGATGAAGGTGTTCTCGACTCGAAGCTAAGCCTGTTGGCGGCGGCGCGACATCATCAGCGTTGTGCCCAGAATGAGGGCCACGCCGCCGATGATCGTCAGGCCAGCAACATCACTTCCGGTTACGGCAAGTGAATCGGCCGCCGTCGGTGAGTCTTGTGCCGCAACCGTTCGGGAGTCGCTCAGTGAGAGCACTTGTGCTTGGACATAGGGGTCATCTGGCGCTGCGGCGCTAGCAGAGCCGATCGTAAACATGATCGACAGACACAAAGCCGTTGCGGTAACCACTCCGAAAACTCTCGTCTTTTTTGTCATGGAAACATGCTACGCGCACTGCAAATAGTTGTCCAGACAATTCTTGCAAGAGTAATTGTCTCTCTCAATTCAGGCTGGCAAGGTCAACGCGATGCATCCGGTTATCGTTCCAGGTTTCTGATCCCGCAGTCCATGCCATGGGCGGTATCCGAGCCGAGGGGAGAACATTGATGGTGTCCCACCCGACTGGCAGATCGAATCCGACGGTAACGGTCAGGGTTTCTCCAGGGGGGATGAGCACCCTGCTGACGAAGACTTTGCTCAGGCCGTCCTGAGCCGTCCCGACAAGCTCAGCCCCAGTGACCTGTGGGTTTCCTGATCCGAGCGGGGCCGTGACTGCGAGAAGGCCGAGATAGTCCCCGGCAGCTAAGGCAGTCTCTGGGTACGGGCCGGCAACGTAACGAGGGAGGCCTCTAGGTGCAGCGTTCGTCAGGCGCACATCTACTGTCACACGTCGGATTTCTTTGTCTCGCTCGGCGCTCAGCGTCGAGGAGGTAGTCAGGAACTGATCGAGTTTGTTTCCACCTCTGTTGAGAATCGAAACCATCAGATCGTGGTCGGCAACCTTTCCCGACAAGCCCAGTGCCTCCCAGCCCTCCTGTTGGGTTGGCTGATTCGACCACATCAGGAGGTGTCGACCACTACCCGCGGATTGAAGGGCTCTCATGAGTTCGGAAGCAGGGACTGGTTGACTATTGAATGACTCGAACACCGCTGCAGCCACCAGGCCAAGTTGCGAGCGCCGCTCCTGCTGTCCATCCCCAGAGTCGAGATCGCCGCGCAAGTACTGCTGCAGCAACAGTTCAGATTTCACGTTCTCGGCCGAGATCACAATCGGGCCGTTTACCCCCTCAATCTGTACCGGCCCCACAAGTTCAAGAAGTCGCTTCAACCCAATGACATCAATAGCCATTACCCCCTGCACGGGGGCTTCGTTGTGGGTGGATTCCGCAGCAGCGTTCCCACTCGCGGCTGCTGTCCACATCTCAGAGGCCATTCGAGCGGACTCATCAAAGCGAGGCGTGACGTTTAAGTTGCGCCACTCTTGGGTCGGTTGAAGCGGACTCCAGAGAGCTTCAAGTTTTGGGTCAAGGGTTGCGCCAGGTTGTTCGAGTTTCAAGCTGGTAGAGGAAAGGAACTCTCCAAGTGAGAAACTCCCATCTTGAACCTCGAGCGTTCCCGTCTGTAGGTACATGCCAGACCCTGCTCGCATCTCGGCGTTGTTGGCCGCAAGCACCAAGTACTTGTTTGGTCCCTGCAAGAACTCCAGCACTCCTGTGGTCCCAAGGACGGCTGAGTCCACTGCGCCGAGAAGGTTGTTGTACTCCGAAAGGAACTCTTTTTGAGATCGGTTCACCGGGCCGATGAGCGCCGGGGAAGGCTTGAGCGCCGCCGCCTGTAGTTCTGTTTGAAGTGTGAGCAGGACTTGTTGAATCTGCTGAGTGGTGGGGACGCGCTCGTTGGGGCTTGCGGTTTCTTCATCCAAAATCACTGAGAGGGAGCTGATTGCATCATCTGTGCTTCGAGTCGTTGCCGCAGCCGAGATTGCCAAGTTCCTCGAAGCCCGCAGCTGTCTCCCGACTACAGGTAGCAGGTTGAGTGGCGCCAGAACTGCAGAACTCAGAGTGTCTGCTGCCGCCTCGAAGCTCTTGGCTGCCCCGGTCAGGTCGGCAGACTGCTTGCGCCTAGAAGCCGAGGTGGGTGCATCTACCGCATCGAGCAGACCCGTGAGATTTGTTGCGGACCCCGACTGAGTTGCCGATCCGGCGTTGAACTCTGCGAGTGAGGCCCGGCCAAGCCGTGAATCCTGCAGAGCCGAGCTGACAAGCATGACCACAGCCACTAGCCAGACGCCAAGGAGAAGTGCACCGCAAGCCCAGAGCCATCTCCTCAGGCGGGGTTGGCCTGGCGCAGCGCCTGCAATCTGCTCGGCTGACATCTCCGCAGGCTATCCGGGGCAGGTGGGCTTCGGCGAGCGCTTTGACCGACAGTAGAGTGTGAACTCATATGACTGAGCCCACATCACCGGAGCGCACCGAAGCAGCGCGCATCACCACCGAGGAAGTCACCAAGGTTGCCAAGCTGGCACGCCTTCGCCTGACTGATGAGGAACTCACGCGATTCACCGGTCAGTTAGCGGATGTGTTGGAACATGCAGCAGATCTTGATCTGCTCGACCTTGAGGGCGTTGAGCCAATGGCGCAGCCCATCCCACTCACCAACGTGTTCCGAAAGGATGTCCCTGGCCCAACCCTGGATCGCGATGAGGTGCTTGCCGTTGCACCCGCAGCCGAGGATGGCTTCTTTCGTGTTCCGCCTGTGCTTGGAGAATCAGAATGAGTTCAGCGATTGATATTGCCGCATCGGTGCAGTCAGGTGAGCGCTCCGCAATCGAGGTGCTCGAGGAGCATCTTGGCGCTATTGCTGAGCGTGAATCAGAGGTGCACGCGTTCAACTTGGTCACCACTGACCAAGCAATTGCTGCTGCAACTGCAGTTGATGAACTTGTGGCCAAGGGTGGCCCGCTTGGCCCACTCGCTGGGGTTCCCGTCGCGATTAAGGACAACCTCTGCACACGCGGAGTTGCCACCACCTGTTCTTCCAAAATTCTCGAGGGCTGGGTGCCGCCCTATGACGCCACCGTGGTGACTCGACTTGCTGCTGCTGGGGCAATCATGGTCGGCAAGACCAACATGGATGAGTTTGCAATGGGCTCCTCCACCGAGAATTCAGCCTTTGGTCCGACTCGTAACCCGCATGATCTGAGCCGTGTGCCAGGTGGGTCCTCGGGCGGGTCCGCTGCAGCAGTCGCGGCTGGGTTTGCTCCCATTTCGCTCGGGTCAGACACCGGCGGTTCGATCCGTCAGCCTGCGGCGCTCTGCGGAGTAGTTGGAGTGAAACCCACCTATGGAACGGTGTCCCGTTTGGGGCTGGTTGCATTTGGATCCTCACTCGATCAAGTAGGGCCGTTCGCGAACACGGTTGCCGAGGCAGCGCTGGTATGCGAAGTCATCGGTGGCCACGATCCCGGCGACTCCACCTCTCTTCCGCAGGCTTTCCCAGCAGTTAGCGAGCACCTCTCCGATGGTGTGCAGGGCATGCGCATTGGCCTGATCACCGAGATGATGGGCGAGGGGATCGCTCCCGATGTGGCCAAGCGAATTCGTGCGGCAGCGGAGTGGCTTGCTGCTGCGGGCGCCGAGGTTGAAGAGGTGTCCGTGCCAGCGGTGACCTATGGGCTGTCGGCCTACTATCTAGTTGCTCCCGCTGAGGCTTCCTCCAATCTCTCGCGTTATGACGGGGTGCGATACGGCTTGCGAGTAGATGCTCCAACCACTGGTGAGATGATGGAACTCACCCGCACCGCAGGGTTTGGCGACGAAGTGAAACGGCGAATCATGCTGGGAACCTACGCTCTATCTGCTGGGTATTACGACGCTTTTTATGGCACGGCGCTCAAGGTCCGAACCTTGATTCGACGTGACTTCGACGCAGCCTATGAGCGCTTCGATGCGTTACTTTCGCCCACCTCACCAACCACAGCTTTTTCCTTCGGTGATAAGACTGCCGACCCGATGTCGATGTATCTGAACGATGTCTGCACGATCGCAACCAACTTGGCAGGCCATCCTGCTATGTCAGTGCCGTACGGACTCGGTGACGATGGCATGCCGGTGGGAGCACAGGTACTTGCTCCTGCCCTTGGCGAAGTAGCCATGTTCCGGGTGGCAGCAGCCCTTGAAGGGAGCTTGGTATGAGTATCGATCTCAGCGTCTGGGAAATCGTGATTGGCCTTGAGGTTCACACCGAGTTGGCCACGCGTACCAAGTTGTTCTGCTCCGCACCGAATGAGTTCGGCGGCGAGCCCAACACCAATATTGACCCACTCACCCTTGGCTTACCCGGTTCGCTCCCGGTGCTCAATGAGCAAGCAGTTGAATTGGCCATTCGGGTTGGGCTGGCACTCAACTGCACCATTGACCGCTCGGTGTTTTCACGCAAGAACTACTTTTATCCAGATCAGCCCACGAACTATCAGATCTCGCAGTTCGACCTTCCCATCAACGGCGAAGGTTGGCTGGAGTTGCCAAGCGGCAAGGTGATCGGCGTCGAGCGAGCGCACCTAGAAGAGGACACCGGCAAGTCAACTCACGTGGGTGGCGGTGGCCGAATTCACGATGCCACTTACTCGCTGGTTGACTACAACCGCGCTGGCGTACCGCTGCTCGAGATTGTGGGTCGGCCGGATCTTCGTTCGGGGGATGAAGCACGAGCGTATGTCTCGGAACTGCGCGCGATTCTGGTGGCAGTTGGCGCCTCGGATGGCAAGATGGAAGAGGGCTCCCTACGCGTTGACTGCAACGTCTCGGTTCGTAAACATGGCGATGCAGAACTGGGTACTCGCTGCGAGATCAAGAACATCAACTCGCTGCGAAGCTTGGGCCGAGCCGTGGATTATGAGGCTGAACGTCAGATCGACATGATCCTTGCTGGCGAACGCATTGAGCAGCAGACGCGGCACTGGAACGAGGATGAGGGCCGCACGCTCAAGCTCCGCTCCAAAGAGCAAGCCGATGACTACCGCTACTTCCCCGAGCCAGATTTAGTAGACCTCGCACCTTCGCAGGAGTGGATTGATCGAGTTCGGGCAGCTCTTCCTATTCTGCCTGCTGCGCGTCGGCATCGGCTGTGTGAGCGCTCGGGGGCAGACACTGCCCAGGCAGCACTCATTGTGGAACGCGGTCTAGATGACCTGTGCTTAGCGGCTCTAGATTTTGGAGCTGATCCCAGCCGCACCATTACCCATGCAGAACACAATCTCTCCGATCCCAAGGCGCTTGAACTTGATCCTGAGATGTTTGCCAAGCTCACGAACATGGACGCGGATGGCACCTTGAGCTCTACTCAGACAAAGACCGTGCTTGCAGAGCTTGTGCAACTCGGCGGTGATCCCGGCGCAATTGCCGACACACACGGATTCAAAGCAATGGATTCCGGAGAACTTGATTCCGTGGTGGATCAACTCATTGCAGAGAATCCTGAGCAATGGCAAAGATTCTGCGAGGGTGACCCCAAAATTTCGGGTTTCTTTGTGGGTAAGGTCATGAAGGCAACTCAGGGCCAAGCCGATGGCAAGGTGGTTGCGGGTTTGCTAGCCGACCGGGTTCCGAACGCAGCTAAGGAGTAGTCACATGCATGGGAACACCAAGCCGAGGATGCTGGCAGTCCCGGCATGTGCGATCTTGGTGTTGCTAGCTGTGCTGATGGCCACAGGGTGCAGCACTCCGAGATCAAAAAACTCGGTGGAGCTCAACGAAGACATCGCTGATGTCACCGTGGAGGGAGTACCCCCCACCTTTCCGCCGACCACTGAGTACGACGGCTCTGGCTTGAGCGATGATGCCAACGCACTGCTGCAGGAAATTGCTGCTTTGCAGACAGAGGAAGATCTCTGCGTAATCCTCACGGGCAAAGCCCTACAGCCGCTATTCACGGGGGGTCTCGATACCACCAATTTGGTAACGAGTCCGTCGGGCTTAACCCAGTTGTTGATTGCATTCAATTCCATCTTTAGCTACATCGAGACCATTGCGCCTGATCAAGTGAAGCCGGCTGCGGTGACAATCAGTGATGTTTGGACACGGATCTCTTCGCTCAACTCTTCAGCAGCGAGTAATCAGGCTCAAGTCCAGGAAATTCTGATTGAGCCGCAAGTCGTTGCCGCCTTTGAGGTCCTTGCAACTTGGGCTGCAGCCAACTGCGACGTAGCGAGCTAAGAGCGGAGTTGGTTAGAGTCAGGCCATGTCTACGATTTGGCAACTCATTGAGCAGCGTGCAGCCCAGACCCCAGATGCAGTCATCTTTATAACCGAAGATGACACGAAGATGACCTTCGGCGAGTTTCGTGATGCTGCCGAGGTGTGCGCCGCTGGCCTCGCTGGACTTGGAATTACCTCGCAGACTCGAGTGACCTGGCAGTTGCCTACCTGCATCCCCGCCATCGTTGCCTCTGCGGCGTTGGCTCGGCTCGACGCAGTTCAGAGCCCGGTGTTGCATCTGTACCGAGAAAAAGAACTTGGATTTGTCATGCGTCATATGCAGGCCGAGTTCTGCATCGTCCCGAGCGTGTGGAAGGGCTTTGATTTCACAGCCATGGCGCAATCTCTTGCTGCCGAGATGAATCCGTCGCCCGTTGTCCTCAGCTTGGATTCGCTACCTTCTGGAAACCCTGCCGACCTTGGTGCCGCTGCGGAATTTGCTGAGGGAGAAGAACCCATTCGATGGATTTATTCCACCTCGGGAACCACCTCTGACCCGAAGGGTGTGCTGCACACCGACGCAACGCTGATCGCCGGCGGCCAAGGCCTAGCTGATGCGCTGCAGATGACCGCCGAGGATGTCGGGTCAATGGCGTTTCCGTTCGCGCATATTGCAGGCCCTGATTACTTAGTCATGATGCTGATCAGTGGCATGTCTGCAGTACTCATTGAGGCGTTCAACCCCGTTGACGCTGTGGCCACCTACGCCAAGAACGGCGTAACCATGGCCGGTGGAAGCACTGCGTTCTACCAAATGTTCTTGGCCGAGCAGCGTAAGCAGCCCGAGACCAAAGTGATGCCAGCGCTGCGAGCACTTTCTGGCGGTGGAGCACCCATGCCACCAGAGATTTATCGCGAGGTTCTCGATGAAATGGGAATCAAGGTCTGTCACGGCTACGGAATGACAGAAATTCCGATGATCACTCAGGGGTCGCCTACCGACACTGATGATCAACTCGCTCACACCACTGGCAAGCCAGTCACAGGAGCAGATCTGCGCATCGTGGCCGAAGACGGCAGCTTGGCTCCAACGGGAACTGACGGTGAGGTTCGGGTCAAGGGGCCGATGGTGACCAAGGGCTACACCAACCCTGAGCTCACCGAACAGGCATTTGATGAGAACGGCTATTTCCGTACGGGCGATATCGGCCACCTTCGCGCCGATGGTCACGTGGTACTCACGGGCCGTATCAAGGACATCATCATCCGCAAGGGCGAGAACATCTCTGCCAAAGAGATAGAAGATTTGCTCTATGCGCACCCTGGGGTTGGGGATGTGGCAGTCATTGGCCTGCCCGATCGTGAACGTGGCGAACGAGTTTGTGCTGTTGTTGAGCGGCCCGCCGAGGGCGAAGTCATTACCTTTGAGGAGCTGGTGTCGTACCTGGGCGAGCAGGGCCTGACTAGGTTTAAGACCCCCGAACAGCTAGAGGTTGTGGACTCGCTCCCGCGCAACGAGACCCTGCGCAAGGTGTTGAAGTATCAGCTGCGTGACAGTTTTGCTGATAAGGCTTGGCCCTGAACTCAGACCCCGAAGTCCCCAGAGTCGTTCGTCCGCCCAAGGGGCCTGCTGGTCGAAACCAGCCGTCGTTAAGCCCCCCGCTGCTCTCGGGTAGATCGCTCGAGCCGGTGGTTCAGGCTCCTCGTTTTCAGGGCCTGCGCGAGCACCGAGCGATTGTGGTTTCGGTGCTTGTTGTTATGTTGATTCTTGTGGTCATCGGTATTGGCAAGTTCGCTGCCGAGAGCGCAGCAGACCGTGACACGCAAGCACAAGCAGCCAGAATCGAAACTTTGCTGCAGGGTGCTTCCCCGGATGATTTCTTGGCGTTCAACGCCGGGGTGAAGCGTCCAGGCTCCTTAGCAGTCAAGGTTCGTGACGAACCAGGGTTTGTCAACGTCAAGGCTGTTGCCGATTTGTCATTCATTCGGTTCCAACCCTCTGGCTGGTGGGCCGGATTTACCGAGCGCTGCATCGTGGCAGAACTGCGCCTAGATGGTGCCAGAGTCACAATTCCAAAAACTGCGTGTGTTCGCGTAGCAGTCCCAGCCTCCTGAAAGCCTAGATTGTGGTCATGACTGATCAACCGGACATGAAAACCCGCTCACATGAGGTCACGGACTTTCCAAGCCGGGCCCCTGCTCGGGCAATGCTCCGCGCCACTGGAATGACCGATGATGATTGGGATAAGCCGCAGATCGGCGTTGTCTCGTCTTGGAATGAGGTCACGCCGTGCAACATGCCGCTGGCAGATCTTGCAAAGCGAGCAAAAGAGGGCGTTCGCTATGCGGGCGGTTACCCGATTGAATTCAACACCATCGCAGTTTCAGACGGAATCTCGATGGGTCACGAGGGCATGCGCGCATCGTTGGTTTCTCGTGAGGTGATCGCTGATTCGGTCGAGACTGTTATGCACGCCGAACGCTTTGATGCCATGGTCACCTTTGCTGGGTGCGATAAGTCTTTGCCGGGGATGATGATGGCCTCGGCCAGACTGAATCTGCCCTCTGTGTTCTTGTACGGCGGGTCTAAGTTGCCAGGCAACTACAACGGAAATGTGCTCGATATTGTCTCGGTGTTCGAGGCAGTCGGTGCCTATGCCACAGGAGCGATCGACGCCGAGGAACTTGATCAGATCGAGCGAAACGCCTGCCCCACAATTGGTGCCTGCGCTGGCATGTTTACTGCCAACACCATGGCCTCGGTTGGCGAAGCGCTGGGACTGTCGCTACCCGGTTCGGCCTCTGCGCCAGCAGTTGATCGACGACGCGATGATTACGCCTACGCCTCGGGGGTAGCGGTACTCAACCTCTGCAAGCTCAACATCCGCCCGCGTGACATCTTGACCAAGGCAGCCTTCGAAAACGCAATTGCAGTGGTAATGGCCCTAGGGGGCTCAACCAACGCGGTTCTGCATCTCTTGGCAATTGCTCACGAGGCAGAAGTCGAACTGCAGCTCGATGCGTTCAACAAAATTGCTGCAAAGGTTCCTCACCTGGCAGATACCAAACCGCATGGGCAATACCACATGCTCGACGTTGATCGGGTGGGCGGCGTTCCAGTTGTCATGGCCATGCTGCTCGAGGCAGGACTCTTGCACGGCGATGAGATCACCGTGACCGGCAAGACAGTGGCAGAGAATTTGGCGCTCATCAAGCCGCCTGCGCCAGACGGCGAAGTCATCCATCCTCTGTCGAATCCCATCCACGATTTGGGCGGTATCGCGGTCCTGACAGGCACCCTCGCCCCAAAGGGTTCCGTGGTCAAGGTCGCAGGAATTGACTTCGATGAGTTTGAGGGCCCCGCTCGTGTCTTTGAAGGCGAAGAGCTTGCGATGGAGGCCGTATTGGCCGGCAAGATCAACCCGGGCGACGTTTTGGTCATTCGCTATGAAGGACCCAAGGGCGGGCCCGGCATGCGTGAGATGTTGGCCATTACTGGTGCCATGAAGGGGGCAGGCCGAGGTGGTGATGCCGCCCTGATTACTGACGGTCGATTCTCAGGAGGCACTCACGGGTTCTGTATTGGCCACGTTGCTCCCGAGGCAGTTCTGGGTGGCCCGATTGCACTCGTCGAGGAGGGCGACCGGATTCGAATCGACGTGCGCAATCACAGCATCGACTTGTTAGTTGATGAAAAAACGCTTGAGGCGCGACTAGCAAACTGGAAGGCACCCGAACCCCGCTACACCAAAGGTGTGATCGCCAAGTACGCAACGCTCGCACGCGGAGCCGATCAGGGCGCAGTGACCGTTGCCTGAGTCAATCCGCTGACGTGGGGCAGACTGAGGCAGTGAATCAACTCGTACCAGGGTGGCCAGCGATAGTTGCCCGCGGTCTGAGTAAACAGTTCGGTAGTCACATGGCAGTGAAGTCGCTGGATCTTGATATCCCGGCGGGAAGTTTTTGTGGATTGCTCGGACCAAACGGATCGGGCAAGACCACCACGCTCAGGATGACCGCTGGTTTGTTGCGTCCCGACGCGGGGCAGGTTTGGGTTGCCGGCCACGAAACCTGGACTGATCCTGTAACCGTGCGCAAATTATTGGGCGTGGTGCCCGATCCGCTCAACCTTTTTGATCGGCTGTCCGCACGAGAACTCCTGCAACATCTAGGAGAGTTGCGGGGAATTGACCGGGCAGAGGTCACCTCGCGTTCCGAGGAGCTTCTGACGGTGATGGACCTGACGGACTCGGCTGATGAGCAGATCGGTGGCTATAGCCACGGGATGCGCAAGAAGACAGCCATTGCAGCCGCTTTGCTGCATCGACCGGCGGTGTTGTTGCTCGACGAACCTTTCGAGGGGGTTGACCCTGTCTCTGCGGTTGCAGTTCGCACCATGTTGGATCGTTATCGGGCTGCGGGTGGCACAGTGGTGTTCTCGTCTCATGCGATGGACCTAGTGGACCGCATGTGTGATTTTGTGGCCGTCATGGCAAAGGGAGAACTCCTCGCCGTTGGTCCCATCGAGGAACTGCGGGGTGGGGGTCGTCTTGAAGACGCGTTTATCTCGATGATCGGTGCTAGTCCAGTCGACCCAGCGAGCCTGAGTTGGCTCGATAACTCCGCCCCGTGATTCATGCCGCGTGGTCGCTCGCGCGCCTGAAATGGGCGTTACTGCGAGCGGCCGTCAGGGGGAGTGCGCAGCAGCGAATTCAAATCGGCTTGTCGTTGGTTTTGTGCGTTGTATTTGGGCTGTCTGCCTTTGGGGTGCTGTCCACGCTGGGTCAACGATCAGCTAGCGCCGATCAGATTTTGATCGTCCTGCTTCCCGCAACGGTCATCGCTATGGGGCTGTTGTCCTCTGCTGCAGGTGTGGAGTCCACCATCGATGCCCGCCACCTTGCTGCTGAACCGCTCACGCGTTCTCAGCTTGGCACTGGCCTACTGGTGAGTGCGGTAGTGGGTCCGCCCACGCTGCTTGCAGTCTTGGCCGGTGCTGGAATCGCTGTTGGCTGGTCTGGCAGTAACCCGATCGGAGTACTCATTCTGGCTTTAGCCATTCTGGGCTGGCTGCTGACGTTGCTGCTGTTCAGTCGAACGATGGCCAACGCCGTGGGGGCTTGGAGTTCCGGCAGATTTCGCCAGGTGGCTCAGGCGCTCGCAACGATCTCTGCGCTATCGGTCTGGTTCATTGTGCAAGTGCTGAGCCGGCAGCGGGCAAACTGGACTTCGCAGCGTTGGGCAGACCTCGCAGAAATTGCCAAGTGGACTCCGCCGGGGCAGCTAGCACTTGCAGGTACTAACAGCGCTGAACCAGCCCAAGCTGTTGTGCATCTGCTGCTTGGTTTCAGCTGGTTACCCCTGCTGTTGTGGCTCAATATGATCAGCACCGAACGCTTAGCGTTAAGTTCGCCGAGACCTGGTAGCGGCGGCCGCAAGATGCGAACCGGATTCCAAGGCCTGCGTTCGGGTGTGTACGCAGCGCTGCCTCAGGGAGCAGTTGGAGCCATTGCAGCGAGGAGCATTCGCACAAAGTTCCGCACGCCGCGGCAGGCAGTGAATACGATTACGGCCCTAGCGATCGGTGCCGGAATCTTTGTGGTTGGCCCGCTGCTCGATGGAGAGATCGGAGACCCTCGCACGGTGATGCTGGGAGGATTGCTGTTTTTCGCAGTGCTCTTTGATGGCAATAACAGCTTTGGTGTGGATGGGCCTGCGCTCTGGATGGAGATTCAAGCAGGGGCCGATGCCCGGGTACTTGCTCGCGCCAAGGCCTTGTCCTCGATTGTGGTTATGGCAGTTCCAGCGTTGCTCCTACCTGTGGGATTGGCAGCTATGAGCGGGGGTTGGAAATGGTTGCCTGCAGCATGGATTCTGGCAGTCGGCTCGCTGATGGGCGCTGCTGGCGTATCGGTGGGAAGCGCCGCACTGGCACCTGTTGCTGTGCCAGACAGCCCGAACCCGCTAGCCGCAGGAGATACTGGTCAAGGCTGCTTGGCTGGCCTGATGCTCAGCTTGGGATTGTTGGTGTTAGTGCTTGCCTCGGCGCCGGTGGCTGGAGCTGTGCTCTACGCGAGCAGCCGTTCAGCCTGGCTCACAACTCTCGCAGCGCTGCTCGGCCCCGTGGTGGGGCTCTGCCTGCTGTGGGGTGGTACGGCAACGGCAGTGACTCGGCTGTCTGGCCGTGAGTCAGATCTTGTTGGCCACATCACTCCAGCCCGCTAGTGCGTCAAAGGATGCACCTGCTCGAGCCGAGAGGATTATTCCTGGTTGCCCCGCGGACCAGACTTGCGCCAGCGGCGACCGCGCCAGCGGAGCGTTTCACGAATGGCTACTACTGCAAGGATTCCGGCCGCTACTAGAATTGGGGCCCAATCGCTCATGGGTTGACGGTACCGCGATTCTCTGAACGCGTTTCGCAGGTGCGGTGAACTTGCACAATTCGGCCCCTGAGGAGTACCCGGGTTGGCAACAGCTCCCGCTTCGCGGCAGACTAACGGCGTGACTACTTCGCATCTTCTTCTCGTACCCTCCTGAGGCACGTGACCGGAGATCCAATCCGCGTACGTGCCTACAACCTCCTTAGCGGGAGGTTGTTGTGATTTTCAGAGCAGTTTCAAGTTCAGAGCAGTTTCAATTTCAGAGCAATACCAGCCCAGTGCCATTTAGCAACAAGCCAGGAATAGCGATATGAACACCAATGGTGGACAAGCCCTGATTAAGTCCCTCGAGCTCGAGGGAGTTGAGGTCATCTTTGGCCTGCCCGGGGGAGCGATTCTTCCGGTGTATGACCCAATCCTTGATAGCCCCATCCGCCATGTTCTGGTTCGTCATGAACAAGGCGCAGGG
This sequence comes from Actinomycetota bacterium, assembly GCA_947473395.1. GTDB lineage: Bacteria > Actinomycetota > Acidimicrobiia > Acidimicrobiales > Microtrichaceae > IMCC26207. Next base: position 13,574 of record CANJEC010000026.1, read on the forward strand.
CATATGGCCGAGGGTTTTGCGCATGCCACTGGCCGCCCCGGAGTTGCCATGGTGACCTCGGGTCCGGGTGCGACCAATATCGTGACCCCGCTAGCCGATGCCTATATGGATTCCATTCCCATGGTGGTCATTACGGGTCAAGTGCCTCTTCCTTCGATCGGTACCGACGCCTTCCAAGAATGTGACACGGTCGGGATTACTCGCGGCGTAACCAAACACAACGAGTTGGTGACCCGAGCCGAAGATATTCCGATGGCTATTCGTCAGGCCTTTCATATTGCGACCACGGGTCGACCAGGCCCCGTGTTGGTGGATATTCCCAAAGACATCGTCGACCCCAGGAATCCAGCCTCGGCGATGAACTGGCATTGGCCAACAGATGCCGATGTCTCATCGAGCATGCCCGGCTATAAGCCGACTACCAAGGGTCACCCGAAGAAGATTAAAGAGGCCGCGGTTCTGATTGCTACGGCTCGCCAGCCCGTTATCTATGCGGGTGGTGGCATCTTGAAGGCGCGGGCTGCCGAGGCTCTGCGGGAACTCGCAGAACTAACCGGCATTCCCGTGGTGACCACGTTGATGGCTCGGGGGGCATTTCCTGACGATCATGAACTCTGCCTCGGTATGCCAGGAATGCATGGCAATTACACGGCAGTGACCTCGATTCAGAAGTCGGATCTATTGATCGCACTTGGCAGTCGCTTCGATGATCGCGTGACGGGCAAGCTCGATGGGTTCGCTCCAGACGCAAGAATCATCCACGTCGATATTGACCCAGCCGAACTTGGCAAGGTGCGCAGGGCGGATGTCCCAATTGTCGGTGATTGCCGACTCGTGATTGAAGAGATCATCAAGGCGCTCAACGCCCTAGGTGGCCCAGAGAGTCGCATGGACATCACCCCGTGGCGCCAACAAGTGTCGGCATGGCAGGAGCTGTACCCGCTTATCTATGAGCAGTCCATAGATGGCGACTTGCTGAAGCCGCAGTATGTGCTTGAACAACTCCGAGACCGCTCGCCTGCGGACACCATTGTCGCATCGGGCGTGGGTCAGCATCAGATGTGGACTAGTCAATACTGGAAGTTCAACTACCCCTATACCTGGGTGAACTCTGGTGGCTTGGGCACTATGGGATTCTCGATCCCTGCAGCGATTGGAGCCAAAGTCGGACGCCCTGATCGCACTGTCTGGGCAGTTGATGGTGACGGTTGTTTCCAAATGACTGCTCAAGAACTCGTGACTGCTGCAACAGAACGGATTCCGGTCAAGATCGCGCTGCTCAACAACGCGTACCTTGGCATGGTCCGGCAGTGGCAAGAGATGTTCTATGGGGAGCGCTACTCCGAGGTGTACTTGTCTCCGGACTTGCCGGACTACGTCAAGTGGGCCGAGGCCATGGGTTGTGTTGCATTGCGCGTCGAGTCGCCAGATGAGGTCGGCCCGGCAATTGATAAGGCCAATGAGATCAATGATCGCCCAGTCGTGCTGGAGTTCCGCACTGATGCTTCCGAGAAGGTGTTTCCGATGGTCTCACCGGGCACCTCGAATGATCAGATCGATGTTGGCCCCTTGCAGAACGGACTCGGTCGATGACTCTGCAATCAATGAACAGCAGGAGGGCAGGTTCGATGCCGCCGAAGTACCACGTGTTATCTGTGCTCGTCGAGAATCGCGCTGGGGTTTTGGCACGGGTGTCTGCCTTGTTTGCCCGTCGCGGCTACAACATCTACTCCCTAGCTGTTGCCCCAACTGATGATGAGCGATTTAGTCGCATCACTGTCGTCGTTGATGTCGAGCAGGCTCCGTTGGAGCAAGTCGTGAAACAGTTGAACAAGCTGATTCACGTCATCAAAATCTCTGAACTTGACCCGCGTGATTCCGTGGAACGCGAACTCATGTTGGTCACAGTCAAGGCCCCGGCAGAGGTGCGGGGTCAGATCATTGAACTCATCGGCGTGTTTGATGGCCGAATCATCGATGTTGGCCATGACGAACTGGCGCTCTCGCTCGATGAGCACCCCGAGCGGCTCGATGATCTTGAAGATCTTCTGCGGCCTTTTGGAATCATTGATTTGCAGCGAACTGGCCGCGTTGCACTACCCAAATTAGAACGCAGCTAGTTTCGCTTCTACTGTGTAGCTCCCGAGTGCCGTTCACTCAGTTGATTGTTCTCTACAAACTAGGAAGGGCTGAAGAAGCTCATGGCAAACGTCTATTACGAAAAAGATGCTGACTCCTCGATTATCGCTGGC
>CANJEC010000027.1 GCA_947473395.1 Actinomycetota bacterium
CAGCAACAGGCGGAAGCGCTCCCTGCACCGCCACAGCACTTCTAACTGCTCTGCCCGCCGAAGGTGAAACCATCGGAAGCTACGTTTGCTCCGGGGGTTACGCCGCTGGAACCTTGAGCGATGGAAGCACCAAGTTCATCCTGGAGTCCAAGAATGGCAAGTGGTACGCGTTTAGCACCGACCCATGTGGCTCAGCGAGCGCCGGCTTGCCCCCAGTCATCCTTGAGGACGGTTGCCCAAGCTGAATTCGGCTTCACCACCAGCCGCGTTCGACTTTGGCGCCGGTTACCTACGGAATCCGTAGCTAACCGGCGCCAAAGCGCTTTTTAGGCGGGGTGGATGCATGTGGCCAGGTAGAAGGCGCCGGATTTAGCGGAGGCGAGTTTCGATCTCGTCCAAGACCGGCACAGGCCCTGGATCGACTCCCTCGTGGGCCGCCATATGCAGCGTGACGAGATCGCCGAAGAGCATAAGGTCAAAGAGTTGGGCTAAGCGGCCGTCGCCTTGAGCAGAAACCGAGTACACGCCCGAGACAATCTCCTCGGAGATCTCGGCCACTAAATCAAAGCGCTGCTGAACCTGGGAATGCTCAAAATCGTGTCGCAACAGCAGCATGGAAAAAACCTGGCGAGTCACGTCGCCGTGCTGAGCCCATCCGCAGATTTCGTTGTGCGTGAGTTCGGGAATGCGGTTCGCAAACGAGGCCACCTTCGGGTTCTCGTTGAACTGCCCTTTCCAGCGCCAGGCTGCTACTTCGCCCAGCGTTCCACCCCCATACACAATCGGCAGCGTTCTGCCGATGCGCTGAGCGAGCCTGAGTGCTGAATTGCCATCAAGGACCAACTCATCGCGGCGCTTGGTGACCTGCGCAAGCATGGCGTCCACTTGAGCAGAGGCTCCGTCGAACAAACCAAGGCGCTCCAATATCAACACCAGTGGGACCGAGAGTGCACCAATCGCAGCCCTCGAAGTCGGGATGGTCGAATCCAAAGAAACGACGGGCGCTCCCCACTCGTGCGCGATTCGCTCAAGATGGCCACCGGCAGTCACTGCAACGAGGCGCGCCCCGACCCCAACAGCCTGATGGACAGCATCGATCGTCTCGCTCGTTGCACCTGAGAAGGACACCGCTAGAACCAAGGTGTCAGGCCCTACAAACTCGGGGCACTCATAGTTCTTCGAAACCAGAATTGGAACTGGGCAACTTGCTCCAGCAACGGCGGATGCAACGTCACCAGCTAGCCCGCTGCTACCCATCCCCAAGATGAGCACCGAGGAAATCCCTTCGGCAGGGGGCAGACCTGCAACGGAGTCCATGCGCTCAACAGCATCTGCACATTGCTCAGGCATCGCGTAGGCGGCCTGAAGCATTCCAAGACTGTCAACTGCTTCGATCATGAGAACTGCTTCCTGACACCTGAGCGACGCTGGCCGCAGCCACAACCTGCAGGAGCGTCACCGCTCGGCATGACTACTCGCTGAATGTTGGCTGAATACCCTCTGCCTTGGCCTTAGCAGCAAGGCGGTCCGCCTCTGCCTGATCAACAGTGGAGGCTTGGTCGATCAACATGACCGGAATGCCGTCACGCACGGGGTAACTCTGATTGAGCCGAGGGTTAAAGAGCAGTTGCTCATCTGCGAAATACAACAGCGGCCCCTTGTCTTGCGGGCAGGCCAGTATCTCTAGTAACCGTGGATCAAGCTGTTCAGCAGTACTCATGAGTGCTCCTTGCACGTAGCAATTCAGTTCATCGGATGGAGGCTTGGCAGATGTCGGTTCAACAAGAGCGCTGTCACACAGTAGGTGCGACAGGCTCAGTCGGCCATTACTTGTTGCACTTCAGCTACTCGAGCGGCGCAGGCCTGAGCATCTGCTGCCTCGAGATTCAGTCGCAGGAGCGGCTCGGTATTGGAGGCCCGAAGGTTGAACCACCAGTCGCCACAATCGACAGTTAGTCCATCCATTCGGTCCTGCTCGGCCGATTCGTAGTGCTTCGCAACCTTTTCGATGACCTGATCTGTGTCGGACACCTTCGTGTTGATCTCGCCTGAGTCCCCATATCTTTCGAATGGCGCTCGCAGTTGCGACAAGGTCTGACCTGACACGGAAAGTTGTTCTAAGACAACCATGGCAGCGATTATTCCAGAGTCCGCCCTGAAGTTATCTCTGAAGTAGTAGTGCGCCGAGTGCTCCCCACCAAAGATTGCTCCAGTTTCTGCCATGACCTCTTTAATGAAGGAATGCCCGACACGAGTGCGGATGGGAGTGCCGCCGTGTTCAACAACAACCTCGGGCACCGTCTTTGAGCAGATCAAATTGTGAATCACGGTTTCACCTGGATTGCGATCCAAAATACCAGCCGCGATGATGGCCGTTGTCGTTGATCCCGAGAGGCCCTCACCCTTTTCGTCTACGAGGAATACTCGGTCTGCGTCGCCATCAAAGGCCAAGCCAATGTCGGCTCGGACCTCGAGCACCCGAGCTCGCAAGTCGGCTTGATTCTCAGGCTGAATCGGATCCGCGGGGTGATTTGGGAAGGTGCCGTCAAGCTCGCCGTACATGATCTCAACATTGAACGGAAGCGGCTCAAAAACCGCTGGCACGATCAATCCACCCATGCCGTTTGCAGTATCAGCAACGATCTTGAGCGGAGCCAGCACGCTGGTGTCTACGAAGGAACGAACATGGTCTGCGAAAGCGGCAAGGAGGTCCTGTTGCGTTATGGAACCTGGCGCACTTCTCGCCGCGCTCGGAGTGTTGAGTTCCTGCTCTGCAACGGAGCGGATTTGGCTGAGGCCGGAGTCCTCACCCACTGGTCGGGCCCCCGACCTGCAAAACTTGATGCCGTTGTACTGGGCTGGATTATGCGAGGCCGTAAACATCGCCCCGGGGGCATTGAGGCTGCCAGCGGCAAAATACAACAGGTCGGTAGAGCCCAAGCCCAGGTCGACCACGTCAAGGCCTTGACTCTGCACGCCGCGAGCAAACTCGGCCACGAGTTCAACTCCCGAGGGCCTCATATCTCGGGCCACCAGTACCTTGGTCGGCCTGTCCTCGGGGGAGGAGTCCCCCAGCACAAACTTGGCAAAACCCACACCGACTGCATGTGCAATTTTGGAGTCGAATTGTTCCGGCACAAGTCCGCGAACGTCATAGGCCTTAAAGATATTTTCGAGGGTGTTCACGAGGTGGCAGCCTAGTTGTCAGAACAACTGGCACATGAACAACTGTGCTCACTCTTGAACAACTGTGCTCTGCGGCAGAGTCGTCTGAACGGCTAGGCCTGAGACCCAGCTTGTGGGAACTCGGTGGGGTCAGCCTCATACTGGCCTAGGCGTCCCCAACGGCGAATCCGAAAAAGGTCGCGAATCAAACGAAAGGCATCTCGCGCCACGTTGACTGTGGAACGCTCCGAATTCTGCACTTCAACCGGAACCTCATGCAGGGTTAGTCGGTACCGCTCGACAAGCGCAAAGACCTCGACATCGAAAGCAAAGCCATCGATCTTGGCATGAGAGAAGATCAGGCGCCCCACATCGGCACGCATGGCTTTGAGCCCGCATTGGGTGTCTCGGTAGCGGCCAAGCAGCACTAATCCCGTCAACACATTGATAATGCGGCCGCCCACCTCTCGCAGACGGCCAGCTCTGACCACTGTCTGTGTCTCGACGTGCTGCCTACTGCCGACCACGACGTCCCAACCTTGCTCTACTCCGTTGAGAAGGAGCAGAAGCTGCTCGGGAGCGTAGGAGAGGTCTGCATCCGTAAAGGCAACCACCCGGCCAGTTGCGGCCAGCACCCCAGCGCGCACAGCGGAGCCCTTGCCAGCGTTGACCTCTTGCTTAAGTACTAGATCCGCTCCTGCGCGCTCTGCCTCGGCTGCGGTGTCGTCAGATGACCCATCGTCTACGACCACGATCTGCAGACCACCGTCACTCTGTATAGAGGACAGCGCCGACCGGATTCTCTGCACCGAGTCAGCAATCCGGTCAGCCTCTCCGAATGCGGGAACGACTACAGAGAGTCGCACCTCGCCCTGTGCCGCATTGCGAGGGTTCGGCGCCTGCTGATCGTGTCGGACTGTGACAAACATTGCCTCCCGATACATGGCGAGGCGCAAGATGAAGGCGACCATCAGTGCGGGCAGTTTGATCACTAAGAGCGCACCCCACCATTCGGGGTGCAAAAGTTCGTAGAGCAGCGAGAGCACCAACACATCGGCGAGTAGCGAGAATGCTGATGCCCTCACATACTGCGCCGGTCGGCGGTACCAGCGCCTCGAGGGGTCATCGGGAAAGGACACCAGACCATGCAGCACCCAAGAAACTGCCGTTGCTAGGGCCACTGCTAGGGAGTCTGCAATCCAGATTGGCAGGCCAACCTGCTCGCGCAGAACTAGCAGCGCAATGACATCAACAGCAGTTGCTATCAACCCCACAAGGGCAAAGCGGCGAAGCAGGTCCATCTTGGCTCGCCTTAGGCCGGTGACACTGAGGTTGCGTGGGTCATGTAGGGATCAGGGCTCCGCTGAGAGTACGTCGGATTCAACACTTGGTTCAGCCTCGTCCCGAAGTCTTCGGCGATGATCGAGCACTGCAAGTCCACCAAGGCCTACCAAACCAATAATGGTTGCCAGCCATCCGAGGATGTCGTACTTGCTGTACCCGTAACCCATGGATACGTGCTTCTCAGTAGGTACCACCACCATGAAATTCGGGCTGACCCGGTAGGGACCTTCTGCGCCACTTGCATGCCAATTCGGGAAGTAGGAAATCTTGACGAGCACTGGCACGCCAACTTTGTCTACGTCGAACTCGATCGAATCCTGAGTCGTGACGATGTTGCTGACTTTGCTGGGAGGATTCGGCTGTATCTCAGAAGAAGCATCCGCTGCAGTCGCCCGTGGCCAGTCCTCGGGCCCCGAAGTTGCCAGCAGGACATCCCACTTAGTTGGGTCGTTGAACCAAGTCACAGCAGGCCCAGGAGCTTTTGATCCCGGAAGACTTGATTGGAGCTGTGCCTCCGTTGGCGGTAGCCGCTCTTTGGAGTACACCCAGCCGTCGATGTGATCATCTGCATCGGTCACCACTACAGGGTCATTCTCGAGCGCTACCACAAGCTCTGAATCGGCCACTTCAAAAACTGCCCAATTGGTCGTTTGTGGAGTCCCAGCTGTGTCTGAATACGTGAAGGTCTCGTTTGCAACTTGAGTCAGCCGAGGTTCAGTCTTTGCCGCCTCGATCGCTGAAGCAGTCGTAGCCATGTAGTACTTGACGCCGAGTAGCTGCAGGTGCGAAACACCCTGTTGAATGTTGAAGCTGTTATAGGGAAGCTCTCGTTGGGCCCGCGAGGGGGCAGTTGAGAGTTCGGATTGGGTCAAGAAATGGAACGGAGTGGTCGAGGATGCCTCGAAATACAGCCCCTCCATCGACCCCACGCAGCCATCGGTGTAATACGGCAAGAGCATGAGCGCCATGGTGGTTCCGTGACGATTTAGTCCGCTGTCGTATTCCCAAAATGCCCTGCCGCAGCCATTCTCGGCTGAGACATCCTTCATCATGTTCATAATTCCGATGAACTCGGGGTAAGCATCTTTGCCTTCAAGTCCGGCGTAGTTCCATCTTGCCCAATCATTGACGATTGCAGTTTGAAAATTAATTCCTGCCCAGCGGTAGACGGTTGCAGTGGGACGATCGGGGTCGGCCACGAGCGCACCACCAGGCAGAACCCGGAAGGCTCCGAGTAGGCCGAAGATGAAGATCACAACGACCACAGAGGTGCCAATGACAGCAACCATGACTGGCTCTTCTCGACGATGCGTCATGTCTTGAACAGCAAGCGAAATCGACCGGATAATCAGAGCTAGCGCAAGGCCTGCAAGCAAGTAGAACGCCAAATAGTAAAACGGCAGCAGTCTTGCATTCCAGAGCCTGTACTGGGGGAAGTACCGGAACGTCCAAGCAAGTACAAGAATTGTCAGGCCCAAAAACCATCCGAAGCGAACCCGTTGAATTAGCGCTAGCAGTAGCCCAAGACCAGCAAGGGCAAATACCAGATTCCGGTAGGGCATTCCCCCCGAATCAAGCTCTGGGACGGCTAAGAGGTAATCGGAGTACCTGGTGTACTTCTCCCAGCCCATGTCATTCATGTAGGTGCTGTTGCCCAAGAAGGGCAGCGACCAGAACCCTGTCAACAGACCGCCCACAGGTCCGACTAGCAGAATCCACTTGCCTAGTCGGGTATCAATCCCGGCGAAGAAAGCAAGAGCCAGAGCAAGTAGAACAAGTGCAAGTGCCCACCAGCTAGACCAGCGCGCCACCATCAATCCAGCCAGAACTACTGCAACGCCAGCAGGGATCCAAGCCCTGCGTTGCTTCAACCATGGAAGAACTCGCGGCTCAAAGCCAGTGAAGAGTGCGAGTGCGGCAACGGTCGCTAGTCCAGGAAACCACCATTGCGAAGGGAACCAGACTGAGGCTCCGGGCAACCCACGGAGTTGATTGAGACCGACAAGGTTGGCATCCGAAATCAGGGTGAACAGCGTGAGTGCGACGAGCACTCCTGCTACCCAGCGACCCACCCGGTTGGCATCCCACCATGGCGTGCGGTCTTCTCTACGAAGGAACAACAGAATGAGGATCGTGGCGATGCCCGCGAAAATGGCAGGGATCAAGTGGCACAGAATCGTCAGAGCCAACAGGGTCGCCCCGAGCGCACGGTCGCGGCCCGTTCGGACGCCCTTGAAGATCACTGCCAGATAGAGCACGGCAAGGGTCAGGGAAACCGAGAATGCGAATTCTCCGGCCAGAGTCGACGCTCCGTTGCCACCAAGGATGGTGAATCCCTTGTCGTAGATAAACCCAAGCGTTGCCATAGCAACCAGGGGCGGTCCCGGGAATGGCACTCGAGCTGCTTTGGCTAAGCAATAGGCAGCTAGGGGAAGCGTGACCATGCCAGAAACCGTGACCAACTTGAACGCGATGTTGTACGGAATCGGCACGAGCAGAACAGCAATGAATACGGTTGCGATCCACATCGCAGTTCGCATCCATGCATCGGGAAGACGCGGCTTCAGCTTCCACACGCCGAATGCCAGAAGCGCTAGCAAGATTGGACTCAGCCAGATTGGCGGCCCATAGGAGAGCCACAGCACGAACAGCGAGGGCACCACCATATAAAAGACGTATGCGGGAAACCCTGCATACCAGTCTTGGGTCCAGCCCGATACCCGGAACTGAGGCAGAAGGTGATCAGCGAGAAACCGAGGCCCCCAGACGTGGGCACCCATGTCGCCGCCGGTGGCCGTGCTGTTTTGCAAGATCAGCAGCGGATCCAGCGAGATAAAGACAATGGCGCAACAAGTGGCGACAATCCCCCAGGACACCCATTTGGCTAGGTTCGCACCCGAGTTCTCTGGATCATCAATATCAACGGAGGGTCCAGTCTCTAGTGCTGGTTCAGTTTCGATGATGACATCCGAGAACACTTCTTCTGAAGAGTTGTCTGTCTTCGAGGAGTCAGCATCAACTTCCACACCGACCGGTTCTGACCCGGCTTCGGGCATCTCATCCATGACTCATCCTGACACGAACTGAGTACCGTTCTGTGACAGCCGGCACGAGTTTCCTGAACGCTTCTCAGAACCTGCCGCTACAGCGAGCAGGCCAAGACGCGCTTAGGCAGACAGGGTACGCCGGTAGCGAGTCGGCACCTCGCTGATGTCGTGCAGGAGTCCATCAAGTTCCACGACTTCGCCATCTCGGCGCCAGCTTCGGACGTCACAGATCGAGCAGGACTTCATGAAGAGCTTGGCCCCATCAATGGTCAAGGCGATTTCAACTTGTTCGTGATTGCATTCAGTAGTGCTCATTCGGGTGCTCCCAGCAGTTCCATTTTGTCAGTCGCCTAGGTTCTTGTTCAGTAAGCCTAGGTACCCATCCGGACATCTCGTTGCGGACTCTTCATCATTCGGCAGCGGCAACTCATTGTTGAGCAGTTCCGAAACATTTTATGAGCGCATCGCCATGAACAGCGCCACAACGGTTGTCATGTTGAAACCAATATGCAGCCAGATGGACGGGCCCAAGCGGCCAGTTATCGCAGCAAGGGTTCCTGCCACCAGACCAACGAGCAGGAGTCCAGGAAATTGCAGCGTCTGCATGTGCATGCCAGCAAAGATGATTGAGCTCACAAGAACGGCTGCCCAGACCGGCATTCGGCGCTTCTCAAGGGCTTTCAGAAGGAGCCCGCGGTAGAACAGTTCCTCAACTACTGGGGCCAAGATTCCTACCAGCAGAGCAAACAGCAGCCAACTGAAGGTGCCATCAGTTCGTTCTGCAAGTTGTTCTGCAGGCCGAGAGAGAGCGGCCTTGTCAGTGCCCGTCAGAAAGAAGATGGGAGCGTACAGAAGTGGCAGCACCACCAGTTGACAGAAGACACCGAGCGCTAGGCCAAGCGGGGCATCAAGGGCGCGCATTCGCAGCCCGAAGTCCGCAATCACCCCTCGGCCTTTGGAGCCAGCAAAGACCACGGCGCCTAAGTAGCCAGCCCAGAGCGGAATCTGCAACAGCCCAAGTCCCCAGATGGGGGTGTCCGCCGTCGAACCCCAGCCCGCCAAGGCCATGATTGTTCCCCCGATGAGCACCGAGAGGAACAGACTCGCGAATATCCCAATAGCGACATCACCGAGGCCCCAGCGAAGGTCCTCATCCTCTGCGGGCAGATCGTTTTCTGTGAACTCGATCACAACACCCTGCTGGCTTCTCGCTGCATGGGTGCGGAGGATACCTGACTCAGGCGCCGATCAAATCGAGTTGCTCGGGACCCCGGTACTCTGAAAACGCCTGAGGGGACGTGGCAGCCGGAACCTGATCGCTAGCCTCAACCGCTACGAACTCATCGCGCAGTTCCCAACCCTGCGGTACTCGAACGTTGGCGGCGTGTTGTGCACAAAGATCGTGAACCATGGGGTGCGACTCTGTTCGCAGTGGTTCTAACCACACAACCCCTTCGGCATAGGCGTAGGACATCGTCGCAACGGCTCGACGGGAACAAGTTGGTTTGGCGCAGCTCCGGCTCACGAAGGCAGAACGTACTGCTGCTGGCGCTAAAAACTGCGGATGCTTGAGCACTATCGACCAAAACAATCACCAAAACAGCAGAGCATTCTCAGAGTCTTTCGAATCACGCTAGGGAGAACGCCGTAACTCCTTCTAGGCTAGGGGTATGCCTGCTGAGCAAAATAACACTTCACCATCTGGGTCTGGCGGTTCCGGAGGTTCAACTGGACGCACCAACAACCTTCCTTCTTGGCTGGTTTGGGTACTCGTGCTGGTGGTCGGCCTTGTCGTCATCAGTGCATTGCAACTGTCCTCGAAGAAGACCGAGCCCATCCCGTATACCAAGTTCACTCAAGAGATCGAAGACGGCAACGTCAAGAGCGTCACTTGGAACAACGTGGATGCAACCATCACCGGTGAGATGAAGAGTGGCGAGACCTTTACCACTACTGGTCCAACAGACCCGCCACCGGAACTGCTGATTCTGATGGAAGAAAAAGACGTGGCCGTGGAGTTCGACACTCCAACTGCGGGATTCTTCATGCAGATCATCCCGTTGATGCTTCCAATCCTGTTGATCATTGGGTTCTTTGTCTGGATGCAGCGTCGTGCTCAGGGACAAATGGGCGGCATCATGTCCATTGGTCGCAGCCGCGCTAAGACGTACTCAACAGAACGGCCCGCCACCCTGTTTGCCGATGTTGCTGGCTATGAGGGGGTAAAGCGAGAGATCCGCGAAGTTGTGGACTTCCTGCAAGAGCCCGAGCGCTTCTTAGAGATTGGCGCACGTATCCCAAAGGGCGTTCTGCTTGTCGGCCCGCCTGGAACAGGCAAGACGCTCATTGCTCGCGCTGTAGCGGGTGAGGCAGGGGTGCCTTTCCTATCAGTGTCCGGTTCAGACTTTATGGAGATGTTTGTAGGCGTAGGAGCATCACGAGTTCGAGACCTGTTTGAGTCTGCTCGTAAGCACGGCCGAGCCATCATCTTTATTGACGAGATCGACTCCGTTGGACGCAAGCGCGGCGCTGGTATGGGCGGTGGCCACGACGAGCGTGAGCAAACCCTCAATCAAATGCTCTCAGAGATGGACGGATTTGAGGGAACCGATGGGGTGGTCATGATTGCCGCAACCAACCGCCCAGACATTTTGGATTCTGCACTGCTTCGCCCCGGACGCTTTGATCGACAAGTCGTGGTACCACTGCCAGAGCTTGACGACCGCAGGGCAATCCTTGAAGTACACGTCAAGCACAAGAAGCTGAGCGATTCAGTCGACTTGGCGCTCGTTGCCCGCGGAACCCCTGGCATGTCGGGCGCCGACTTGGCCAACCTGGTCAACGAGTCCGCCCTGACAGCAGTTCGCCGTGGGGCAAAAATAGTAGAGATGCATGACTTTGAAGATGCCCGAGACCGGGTCCTGATGGGCCAGCGTCGCGAGTCAATGGTGCTGTCTGACAGCGAGAAGGAAATCACGGCCTACCACGAGGCAGGCCACGCACTCTGTGCAGCTTTGCTACCCAACGCAGACCCCGTCCACAAGGTGACCATCCTCCCTCGAGGCATGGCCCTTGGAGTCACACAACAGCTTCCCGAGGAAGAACGACACTCCTACTCTCGCGAGTACCTAGAAGAGTCGATAGTGGTTGCCATGGGTGGCCGCGTTGCCGAGAAACTCGTCTTTGATCACCGCTCCACCGGAGCAAGCAACGATCTGCAAGTTTCTACCGAGCGAGCTCGTCGCATGGTGACTGAGTTCGGCATGAGCGATCGTGTGGGGCCACGAGCCTGGGGTGGTTCAGCGCCAGTGTTTCTTGGCGAGGACTTTGGCCAACAGCGCGAGTTCTCCGAAGATACTTCTCGCCTGATTGATGATGAGGTGGAACGAATGCTTCGCGAGGGCGAGGAGCGTTGCACAGAGCTAATGACAGAGCATCGCCATGCGCTTGACCTGATTGCACGCGGACTTCTAGATCAAGAGACCATCTCCGGCCACGAGGTGAACCGATTGATCACGCTGTCCATGAACAGCTCCACAGAGGCCTCAGCGGTTGCTACGGCTCCACCGATTGAGACCGCAGCAGCATCCACGACTCCCCCGCCAATCCCCGCGCATCTGAGCACTGAGCAGAACCAGAACCCTGTCAGTGGAGCAGTTTCTGCTGCTCCCTCAGCGCCCGCACCATCGGCCTCACCGGCTCCGGCCGCACCATCGGCCTCACCGCCGACCGGGTTTCACAACCCGGGTGCTGTTGGACCAGAAACGGCCTAACTATCCAGAAACCGCGTAGCTAGCCTGAAACGGCCTAGCTATCCAGGTACGGCCTCGCTAGCTAGATTCGGCGCTAGTGGTCGGTGCAGCCAGGCGGGACGCTGCCGGGGTTGCGGAGTTCCGCCAAGCCAGCCCATAGGTGCGTGGCAGATACGGGCCCAAGAAACGAAGACTGCACAGCCCCATCGGCGCCTGCTAGGGCAACAATGGGAACCGCTGTGATTCCATACAGCTCATGCAGATCTGCCGATTCGCTGAGCTCAATCTGTTGGACAGCTACCTCTGCGGACTCAAGCACGGCCGCTTTGGCCCAGACCTCGGCACAGGTGCTGCATGAGGATGAAGTAAAGACTGCTACCAGCCAAGGACGATCGGGGGCATCAAACTGGGAACGCTCCAGATGGGTTGGCGCCCGGTGCTCAGTGATGGCATCAGTTGGAGTAGCTGATTTCTTGCGTTGCAACAGCAGTGCCACCCCAATGATAAAAACTGCAAGGAGTAGAGCTGGCAACAAGCGATCCACCAACAAAGTGTGCCGCAGCCGACATGGTCTGAACAATCAGCGGTTGGCGAGCACCGGGACCGCAGAGCCAAAGGAAAGGTCATTTTGTGTTGCGAAGGTCTGCAGTTGCTCCACAGCAACAGAATCGCTTGCCCTGAGAGTCACCACCCAGTCACCCACTCCTGTGAGCTCTTGAACGGCGAGAGGAACATACAGGCTGTCTCCTGCTGCCACCTCGAGACCTGTTGCGATCTCAATGGGTGCAGCTTGGCCCGCTAGCGCTCGCAGATCCACCGTGACGATGCCGGCAGTGGGATTGTGAATGAAGACCATCGGCTGCTGCTCGGGGCCCGTGCGAGCTGCTGGCATGATCCAGCGCCGAGCGAACACAGGGGTTGCAGTGCCGATAGCAACGCCGAGGGTTTCATTCGGACGAGTTCCCGATGCAGGGGCAGCAGAGCCAGCAGCAGGCTCTGCCGCTGCTACAGGTGGGCCGAAGAGTTGGGTGGTGCGAGCGGTCACCACTGGGGTCTTCGCCGAGGTCTCCACCCGTATTGCGTGAAAACCCGTGTCAGGGATCCGCTGTTCGGCACTCAGATCGAGAACCAAGAATCGCTTGGCTGGCACGGACAACTCGAATGGCTCGGGAGGGTCACTTACGCCGCTATAGGGCGTGACTTGAACAATCACAGAGGCAACCTGCCGGCCAGGGTTGTACACCACGAGTTGTTCCTTGACGCCAGACCCTTTAAAGCCACCCGCAAAGCTCCACCCTGCGCGAGCCTCGGGAACGCCAAGCTGCAGGCGGAGGCCGCGTTCGGCCGGCGCATCAGCAGTAGCAGCGATGTCAAAGCTCTGTGCTGACTCTGCTACGAGATTGCCGTTTCGGAGCCGGACGGCCACCGAGAACTGGTCGCGCCGCTGCACATACTCTCCAAGATCTATAACCCTAGAGGTTCCTGCTGGAACCACAATTCCCGCCCACTCCTTGGGGGAACGCAATCCATCTTGGACTGCTGCAGTGATGTCGACGCCCGCATCTGCAGAAAAGGGATTGAACAACACCAGCAGGGCCGAGGAGCCCAGTAGCGAGGTCTGCGCCGGAAAGAACCAGCTCTCAGACGAGGTCGTGGAGCAGGGAACCGAATCTGCCGAGGTTGCCGTCGTGATGCGATGCTGCACTGCGAGCGCTCCAGAATCGAACTCAGCCATAACCGAGAGTTCGCTCCCGCCAAAAACCGCGTTCACATCCACCGGGGTGACCTGCCGGGCAACCGAAGCAATCGTCTTTGGCTCCCCCACTAGGCCCTGAGCGTTGTAGGCCGTCAACCGGACCGGAACAACCTCTTCGGAAGGGTTCGCTAACAAGACCTCATGGGTGGAGGATGCCGACTCGCCAAGGCCGCCCGCTGCGCAATACCAAGTCGAGGACAAGGTCTGTGCAGAACCTGACTCGGGAATGATCTCATCGATCGAACCATCCACAGGGACGGCGGGGCTCCCGCCCCAGAACGCTGTCAAACCCACAATGCCAAGCAGGACGACAGTGATGAGGACTAGACGAGAGACCTTCATGCATGCTCCCCTTCTTCGCCGAGACCAGAACCACGGTTGGAGTGCTCAGCCGATTCGGCAACAGGATCCTGAGACAGATCTGCGGGATTGCGCAGGGCGCTAGCCGCAGCGGTAGCAGTTGTTTGTTCCGGCCGCAGTCCATCGGGGCCTACAACTACTCGCTGGCCTGCACTGTCCGCGGAGCCTCTCTTTGAAGACTTGGGAAACATCCGGGGGTTTCGAACAGCGAGCACTAACAGCCCCAGTAGCCCCAGTACTTGCAAGAGCTGCAGTGCCCGAAGACTCAACGGCGTCACCCAAGCCAACGTAACGGATCCACCTGCATCGGAATTGAACTGCTGGGACCAGCCAAACAGATCAGTCCGCTTAGCTTCGCCCGAGTCCAGCTTCATTTGCCATCCCGGATCTGCAGTCACGGATTGGGCGATCTGCTGATCAGCCTGGAGCGTTCCCGAAAATTTGGTACCTGGGTTGGTACCAAGCACCGCAGGTGGGGAGGCCCAACCGTTGCTCAATTGCTGCTCCAACGTCGGAGCTCCATCTGAAGGCAAATTGAGATCGCTCACATTTGATCGAAGTGGCCAAGGTGCACCTGTTTGGAACAGCACGACTCCGGGATTGATCTCGACTTCACGAAGATCGAGTTGCTCTCGCAATGCCGCCAAAGCCGGAACGGGCATCGGCACCTCGGCAGAAGCAAACGGTTCGGGTGCGGGCCGGTTGATGACCACGATGTAGCGAATCCCCATGGGCGCCAGCAGACGCCCGAGGCGACTTGTCTCCCCATTCAGCGCGGCCTCGACTGCTTCAGTCAATGTGGCCACTCCTGCCCCTCCGTCAAGGCGGAAGCGCTGCGTAATCAGCGGATCAAGGCCGCTGCTTACACCCATAGCTAGGCCCTCTTGGCCCTGCAGTGTCCAACCAGACAGGGGCAATACATCCGGGTCGCCAATCCAAACGCTGCGGAAACTAGTTCCCTCATCTACGACATTGAGAAGATTGCGGAAATCGCCCTCAGGCTGATACCAGCGCCCGTTGGCTGCCGCCACCCCGATGGGAACCAAACCAATCAGCACTGCCGCCAGGGCAACCCCGGAGAGCACCTGCGGTAACCCAAAGTCTGAGCCAACAACGTCATGTTCGAATGCCAGCACACCCATCGCAATGGCAACACACAAACCAAGAACGGCGGGCATCAAGATGAGTTCTGCCCCGGCACCACCCAAGAATCCCCACTTAGCAAGTGCCACCGTGGCAACCCAAGACCCGAAGGTGAGAACCCATGCGCTGATACCCCATCGAAGACGCCAGCCGCTGCCAGCAATCAGGCAGTACATGGCTGCAATGACCAAGCCCCAACCAAACAGACCCACAGTGACTGCTCCAAGCGACCCGGTCAGAATGCGCGCTGCAGAGGGAGATGCGCTGTTGGTAGCCCAGAGACCTGTCAGAGATGCGAGATCCCCTCGGAGTAGCGATGCGAGTAGCCATGGCAGGAGCACGGGAATGGCCAGAATGAGGCCCCCTAGGGTGGATGCTGCCATTCGGCGGGCCTGCTTGGCATGGTGACTGAGCGAGGACACCGCTGCTAGTACCAGCATGCTCAACGCCAGAATGAGAGCCCCAAGCGGGGTAACAGATCCCACAAGAGCAAAGATCAGTGCAGTTCCCGCAA
>CANJEC010000028.1 GCA_947473395.1 Actinomycetota bacterium
AGCGAGTCAACGCCATCACTCATGGGGATTCGCACCAAGGCGTCACAGAGCTGAAGCGTTTCAGCAGAAAGCCCCGGGCCTTCCGCTCCGAGGACAAAAGCTACGGGCGAGTCCAGGGTTCCCTGGATTGCAGCCGTGCCAACCTCTCGGGCCTGTGCATCCGGTGTCAGGCCTACCAACTTGAACCCGGCCTCACGAACCTGCTGAAGGGCCGAATTCAGATTCTGGACACGGGTCCACGGTGTGCTCAACACGTGACCCAGGGACACACGGATGCTTCGGCGATAGAACGGATCAGAGGTTCGAGCATCAAGGAGGACAGCGTCAATCCCGAGAGCGGCAGCATTTCGAAAGATTGAGCCAATGTTCTCGTGATCATTGATGGCCTCCAGAATCACGAGCCGCTGAGTGCTTTCCATGATGGAGCCAAGGGATGGCTGCTCAGTACGATTCACAGCTGCAAGGACGCCCCGATGCACATCGAATCCTGTCACCTGAGTCAACACATCCCTGCCGGCGACGAGTACTGCGATGTCGAGTCCTTCGCACAGGGCGATCAGGTCTGTCAGTGTCTGAGCACGGTTTGGGGTGAGCAGGACTGAGCGAATAGGACTGGGCATGGCCCCGGTCTCTCGCTCAAGCAGTCGCTGAACTGCCAGCACGCCCTCGACTATGTAGAACCCGCTTCTGGCAGAGGCCGCATCAGTCAGATTGCAGTAGTCGCTGAGCAAAGGGTCGTCAGAGCTATCGATTAACAACATGTGCTAGCTGAATTGCTCCTGGGCCTCGGGAGCTTGACCTTGCTCAGCCCAACTTGATTGGAGAAGTTCGCGGAACTCTTTGGCTGGCATTGGTTTGGCATAGAGGTACCCCTGGCCGAGCTTGCAGCCAAGCGCCTTGAGTAGCTCTCCCTGCAGTTCCTCTTCGATTCCCTCGGCGATTGTCTTTACGCCTAGTTGTTCGGCGAGTTGTAGCACTGCGGTGACGATCCTTTGGTTGGTGAAACTGTCGAGGTCATCAACAAAGGTCTTATCAATCTTGAGCACGTCAAACTCGAACTGTTGGATGTAGCCAAGGGAGGAGTAGCCCGTACCAAAGTCATCAATCGCCAAGCGTGTACCAAAGGATCGAAGCTGTTGCATGGTTGAGGCAATCATTTCGGTGTCGGTAATAAGGGTGGACTCGGTGACTTCTAGCACGAGTCGCTCAGCGGGCAACCCAGTGCGTTCGAGGATGTCTGAAACCTTTCCCACGATGCGTCGATCATGAAGCTGCTGAACCGAGAGATTCACCGAGATGGTGAAATCCTCAACCTGCTGCCCGAACTCTGCTCGCCAGGTACTCAGATCGCTACATGCCGTGTTGAGCATGAACTCGCCGATCGGTGCAATCAGTCCGGATTCCTCAGCTAGGGGAATGAACATCCCAGGACCAACCAAGCCGCGTTCTGGGTGCCTCCAACGCACGAGTGCCTCGGCTCCAACAATCTTTCGGGTCGCAAGCTGAACAATGGGCTGATAGAAGGCCTCGAACTGTTCGTGAGCCACGGCCCGAGCAAGGTCAGCCCGCAGTTCGAGACGGTCGAAGGTTGCTGTGTGCATGAGACTCTCAAAGACAACCACTTGGCGTTTGCCAAGCCCCTTTGCTTTGTACATTGCCGTGTCTGCATTTCGCAGAAGTAACTCGGCCGAATTGCTGCGGTCATGATCAAAGGCCAAGCCGGCCGAGGCAGTGATTGTGAGTTCACGTCCTTCAATGATGAAGGGGACACTCAGAGCACTCAGAATCTGATCGCATAGATCTGTGGTCTGCTTCTCACCGTGCGCACGCTCAATGGCGACAACGAATTCATCGCCACCAATTCTTGCTGCCGAATCCCCAGCCTCGAGTAGCCCGGATAGTCGAGCGGCGATGGACACAAGTAGGCGGTCGCCGAAGGTGTGGCCCAGAGAATCGTTGATCTCTTTGAAATTATCAATGTCGATCAGAAGGGCAGAGACGCTTGTTGTTCCGCTGGTTCTCTGCAGAGTCTGGGTCAGTAGATCGAGCAGGCGTCTGCGGTTAGGTAGCCCGGTGAGTTCATCATGGTTGGCCTGATGCAGCAGCAGGTCATCCATTCGCTTTCGGTCGGTGATATCTCGGGCATTCAGGACCAACCCGCCAACTGCAGGCTCGTTACGAAGGTCCGTCAGGGTTGTCTCTAGGACCCTCCAGTCGCCAGTCAACGAACGAAAGCCAAATTCAATTGCCGCAGAGTTCCACCCGTGTACAGGTTGGCTGGGATCGAGGAGTGCCTCGATCGGCAGAGTGCTCTCTGCAAACACATCGCTCATCTGCCGGCCATGGATCTGCTCAACAGGCAACTGCACTGCAGCCTCAACTGAGGGGCTTGCATACCGGATAGACCCGCACGGGTCGAGCACGATCACCAAGTCAGTTGAGTTCTGTACCAATGCCTTAAAGCGGGCTTCGGACTGCAACAAGCGCTCCTCGGCCATTTTCCGGTCGCCGATCTCACGAGCGTTCAGTACGAGGCCATTGATGCTCGGATCACCACTGAGATCGGTCCCACCAATTTCGAACCAGGCATAGGTGCCAGCAAAATGACGTAAGCGCACCTCGGCAGTCTCGGAGGACCCCTGCCTCGCATGCTGAATCAGAGAGAGGGCTGCGGAGCGATCCTCACGATGCACCAGTGCGAGCAGATCGAACTCTTTAAAGCTGACCGCTGGATAGCCAAGTAGTCGTGCTGCGACCGGCGAGATATAGCTACAACTCAAATCCTCTTGAAGCACGAGAACAATATCGGAGGAGTTGTCGATCAGTGCTCCGAACCTGTCTTCGCTCCGTTGTAAGACTTGCTGCTCAGTGAGATCCACTGCTCGGAAGGCACTCGCCGATTCGCGACAGAGTGCGAGTACGGCATTGTGCTCCACATCACTCAACGCTCGTCTGGAGCGCACAAGAAATGCAGCCCGAAGATCAGGGCGGATCATGACAGCACCAACGCTGATGATGCTGCCGTCTGGGCCTGGGTGGGCCTGCAATTCACCTGCAGAAGGAAGGCCATTTTGGCCATTTTGGGCAGCAGGCTCAGCAGACTCATCGGACCCATGAGGGAGGAAAAAGTGTGCAGCCGCAGTGAGTTGCTGGGGACTCGAAGAATCTAGGCTGAATTCGGTGCGGAGTTCGGCACTGAGAAAGTTCTTCCCGAGTACTTGTTCGGCTCCCACCGTGATGACTTGGATGATGTCTTGCGTGCTCTCGGCCCCGACGAGTCGCTCTCCCACGTGGCGGAGTGATTCCTCTGTCTCTGCCAAGAGCTCGTTCTGGCGAACCAGCCTTGCAAGTCGGGTAACAACCAAGGGTGCAAGCGCCAATGCTGCGAGTGCTGGGAGCACAAGGCTGGCTGTGTTGCCGCCGAGCAGCTCAACGAGAATCAGCACCGGTGGAGTCAGCAAAGCAAGAGCAAGAATGCTGATTCTGCGTGTGGTGAGCCTTCTGAGGAGAGTTGGGTCTGATGGCCTTGAGGTGAGCAGTACGACCGAGGGGTGGAGGAGCCCAGCAACTGCAAAAACAAACGCAAGCGGAGCAACATACAGCCGTGCCTCTGTGCCAAGTCGACCAGCGGTGACAAGAGTTGCCACGAGATCAAGTGCAAAAGTTGCCACCAGCCCAGCGGCTAGCAGTCTGTTGCTGACAGATCGCTGAGCCCCCGATACAAGGGCAAGCAGCGCTGCAACTACCAACAAGAGCGACAACGCAGCGTAGACACAGTTGGTGAGCTTGTGAGCCAGTGGCGCTGTGCTGCTCTGCAGATATGGCAGGAGCACCAGTGTCCACTGAAGTAGCGCGACGGCGACACCACCAATAATCGCATCAAGGAGAGGATCGAGCGTGATTCGCTCAACTCGAGTCTTTACGATCGAGAGAATTGCAACCAGGAACAGCCCGACCGAAACAAAGCTGAATACATCTGCGAAGGATGGGAACGGGTAGTCGATCCCGCGAATCTCGCTATCAACGAATCGTACGATTCCACCTGCTAAGGCTAAGGCGCCAGCGACAATGATGAGGCTTGCCGGTTTGCGAATACTCGCTGGAAGTTTTCTCACTCGGATCCCAGCAACCACAACCGAAGTCCAGCCAAATAGGGAATACCACACAGGTTTTAGTTCTGTTGGCATCGCCAGAAAGAGCACTCCCCACAGAGCGCTACCAATCAGATAACGGCGAAGCACCGAGCGCTCGCTCGTCTTTCCGCGGATGGATTTCACTCTTGGGATATTGCCCGACATTGATTCCTCGCCGCTCTATCTTGTGTGCTGCCATTCGGCAGCCTGAGAGCGTTCTTGAGGAATTAGAGAAAATTTTGAGTGGCTTTTAATTCCCTGCTTCGGCTGCGCTGCGAGGAGGACTCAAATCGGGTAACGGATTCGGGACTTCGTGAACGGACGGAAGGGGGGCCCGAACCTGCCGTGCCATACGCAGGACTGCTAGCAATCCAAACAGAACAATCCATGCGAGGAGTCCGGCATATGCCAGAGCGGGCATTTCTCCTGAAACCAAGAAGATATAGGCGTATGGGGCCAGAAACATCGCCACAACCACGGCTCCCCAAGCAAAGGCGTCTCGTGGTGGCCGCGTAGGATCTCTAAGTATCTTTACTGTCACTGCCTGACTAATCCCGTAAGGAGGGGCTGTTAACAGGTCAAGCGCCAGGAATAGCCATGGGTTCACCCCGTAGCGCCCCAGTGCCGGCCATGCCAACAGTGCCCTCGCAGCAGAGAACAGGATGATCCCCACCGACCAAGCACGCCCAAATCCCCCAAGTGAGGTGATTTCGCTAAGGATGGGGGAGTCTCGTTTGGCCCGCATTGGTCTCTTCCCTACAACATGACGCTTCTACCTATAGGAATCTATGTCAGGGAGGTGCAACAGCCAGTGATCCTCGGCTCTGAATGTCAATCAAGAAGTATCGGCAAGTCGAGGTCGGCGATGGCCTTGGCATCAAAGCCCTCGACTGACCACTTAAAGACGTTGGGTCTGGTTCTGACGAGCTGTTGCATCATCTCTGGCAGCCACATGGCAGTCGGAACAACGGTGCCACCCATGAACTCTCTTGGGGGAGCCAGAGCGAGAACCGGAAGCCCGTACTGGGACTCAAAGAACTCAAACATCCATTGGTCAATGAGGAAGACGAACCCTTGAACGCCATGACGAATACCATATTGAAAGGCCGTGCGGTGCAGTTCGTTGGCGACACCGAGTCCTCGCTGAGTCGGTCGTACTGCCAAGGAGCCAATTTCGCAGAGCGGCCCATCGGGAATGGGGATCGTCGGGGTGAACTGACTAACGGGCAGATCTTGGTAGGTGCCAATCATGGTGCGAGCTACGCCTGTGACGATGTCCCCAGGCTCGGTGATCACATGCAATCGACTTTTCTCTCGCCAAGGCTGGGTCTCTTCCACCCATTCCCTTGGGGACTCAGCGCAGAAACCGGACATGCGGAATAAGGAGTAGACGAACCGCTCCGCAGGGTCCCAAAGCGGATCGCTCGAAGATACGATCTGTGAGGTCAGGCCGGAGTCAAGACGCTCAGGCTCGAACATCCGCGCCGCAAACTCGGCAGACTCCCGCTCAAGCAGCGGATCTGGGACAACTTCTGAAAATGTGGTTTCGAGTAACGCCAACGTGTCTCATCCTTCGGGACACGCTCTCCCCAGCAACACCGGAGGTGCTGAGCGCAAAGAGGAGTAAAGCACAGCTTCGATGCGCTGCCAAGGGAAAATGTTGTCCGCTGGCCCTAGAGAGCCAAGACTCCTAGCCGCGATGGACTAGCGGTTTGACGTGCTTTGATCTGTTAAGTCGATCTCGACTCTGCGTGTCTCAAGGGGCACGTTCAGCAGGGGTGTGAGTTCACCCTCGGTTATAGGTCGGCAAAGTCCGAATCCGCTCACCAACGTGCAGCCCATCGAGATGAGCGCATCAAGCTGACCCGAGGTTTCGACTCCCTCTGCAATGACAGACAGGTTGAGTGATCGGCCCAGGCTATTCACTGCAACCACAATGCTTGCATCATCGGCGTCAGAAGTAAGTCCAGCCACAAAGGATTGATCGATCTTGATGGCATCGACGTTGTATCGCTGCAGATACGTCAGCGAGGAGTACCCGGTCCCAAAATCATCCAAAGCTATCGAACAGCCATTCTCGTGGACATCGTCCAAGGTCTTTGAGATTTGCGGATCGGATACCAGTAGCACTGACTCGGTTACTTCAATCCCAAACGCTGACGGCGATAGACCGGCTGACCTCAGAGACTCAAACAGGCGTTCAGCAAAGGCTGAGGACTGCAATTGCAATGCAGAAACGTTGACCCACATCTTGCGCGGCATGCTGGGGTCATCGAACTTCCATTTGACTGCTGTTCGTGCAGCGTGGTCGATGACCCACTGCCCAAGCTCAACAATGCGATTCGAAGACTCTGCGTCAGGAATAAAATGTCCGGGCCCGAGCAAGCCCCTTTCCGGGTGCTGCCAACGCACTAGAGCCTCGGTTGACTCGAGCAACCCCGTGCGCGTGTCATAGGCAGGCTGGAAGTGCAATACAAGCTCATCGCGGTCGATGGCCCTCACGAGATCGCTCTGAGTCTCAAGGCGTTCGATAGCGGCGTCTCGCACTTGCCTATTGAAATATGAGACCTGATTTGCGCCGGTGCTCTTAGCGAAATGCATCGCTGCGCTGGCATCACGCGCAACTTCTTCAGCTGTACTGTCCCCGTCTGCTACCGCCACGCCTACACACACTGTCACTGCGTGCTCGGTACCCTGCAGGTTGAAGGGCAGCAGAAGCGCCTGGCGAAGCTCTTCTACAATTTCCGCCGGGAGCATCGCATGTTCGCCACTAGAAAAAAGCAGGGCAAACTCGTCGCTCGAAAGACGAGCAACTGTCACATCAGCATTGCGAAGGCTGCGCAATCGCCGAGCAAGCGCACGGAGGCGACGTGCAAACTCCCGCAGCAAGTCGTCACCCACATCTTGGCCAAGGGCATCGTTGAACATGCCGAAGCGATCTATATCGAACTTCAATAGGATCAAGCTTGATTTGGTCTGATCCTCATTCTCTAACCCAATCGAGATTCGATCAAGCAGGAGATACCGATTCGCTAGACCCGTTAATGAGTCTGTTCGCTGCTGCCTTGTGAGTTCGTCTAGGGCTTGTCGTCTATCCGTGACGTCGTAGATGTAAAAGAGCAGGCCACCCACGCTATCTTCCGAAATGAGATTCTCTAGTGTGAGTTCCACCACCCGCCAAGCACCACTCTTGTGCCTGCAGCGAAGCTCAATCTGCGCTCGGCCATCAGTCGACTCAAGAACCTGGCCTTGGATCTGATCGAATGCTGTGGAGTCTTCAGGATGGATGAAGCGACTCATGGGAATTTCTGAGATCTGGTCCTGGGTCCAACCAAGAACGTGGTGAATTGACGGGCTGACATAACTCAAGATTCCAGAATCCACACTCAGAATTGCTGTTACCCCGGCACCATATTGCAACAGGCGATCCTGCTGGGCTTGGCTAACGCTGAGGGCCTCAACTGTCTTGATGCGATGGTCAATGTCGCGCAGATGCATTACGACTCGTTGTCGGCCAGAGCCCGGCTCATCGAACCTCCACCACTCAGCCTCGAACCAATGGTATTCGCCATCTCCGTGAAGACCCCGAAGGTCAATCGGGCCGCTATGGCCTACTGCCAGTGCGCCAACGCGTGCCTCAATGGCGCGGGCAATGTCGCTTTCGTGTACGAAGCTCTTGGCCGCAGCTCCAAAGAGCTCGGCAGGGCTCTTACCGAGCACTTGGTTGCATGAAGCAGTCGCGTAACAGATTCCAAGGAGTGGATCTAGGACGATGGCGGCTTCGGTGCTGTGGTCCAAAATATGAGTGATGAGGGCCATCTCATCCATCAAGAATTCCGGCACTTCTTCCGAACTCACGTGCTGCCCCCTTCTCTCAAAATTGCTCACC
Organism: Actinomycetota bacterium; assembly: GCA_947473395.1. Classification (GTDB taxonomy): domain Bacteria; phylum Actinomycetota; class Acidimicrobiia; order Acidimicrobiales; family Microtrichaceae; genus IMCC26207. Next base: position 8,023 of record CANJEC010000028.1, read on the forward strand.
GTCGGCAAGGTCTCTTGGTTCCATGAGTAAACAAAAATTCAAGACCCGTCCTCCACGTTACGCCTTCTAGAGCGAAAAGCTCACGTTTGGATCTGCCGGACTCTTGACAAAATGGACTCGCACCCTGAACGTCAGTCGGTGTGAATGCTGATTGGCAGATGGCTGCTCGCATCTGCGCTTTCACCAAGGAACACAATCTCGGGCAATTCGTCAACCTGAATCGTCACGCTGACCTTGGCCGAAGACCCAGGCTCGACCTCTACTTTGGTAAAACCCACCAAAGTGAGTAATGGAGAACCGTACGAGCCGAGTGACCTAGGGATGTACGCCTGAACGACCTCGCTGCCTGACCGAGTTGCGCTGTTCGTAACAGCGAGGCCTAACTGAACCGTGAACCCTCCATCAGGATGCTCAGTGACTGATTCGAGTTCTGGGTCGGACCAAGCCATCGGGTGAAAGCCCAGTCCGAAGCCAAAGGGAAAGGCCGGAGTCTGGTTGGTGGCCTCCATGAACCGGTAGCCATGCAACGGGCCGTATTCAATGGACCGAGCGAATCGCTGAAATGGGGGGAGCGTGTTCTTGCTCGCTGGCCAAGTGCACGGTAGCCGGCCACTCGGCGCTGAAACTCCGAAGATCAGGTCAGCCACGGCATGGCCTCCTTCCATACCTGGATACCAAGCCATGACTAATGCCGGGACTTTGCTATGCCACGTGTCCGTAACAAAGGCACTGCCCCCCATCAACACGACGACAGTTGCCGGATTTGCAGCCGCAACGGTCTCGATGAGGTGCTCGTCGTGTTGACACAGTCGCAAGGTTGAGCGATCCCCGCCTGCACGGATAATCCACTCTCCCTCGTCGCGATAGCTGCTTCCCGCCACTAAAATCACTACGTCGCAGTCGCTTGCTAGAGCTGCTGCACCGCTTTGATCGACACCATCGTGGTATCGAACATCTATGTCGTGTTCACTCCCTGCTGCAGTCAGGCCATGGAGAAGGGTCACGACAGAGGGCGGATGGACTTGACTCGATCCCAGATCGCCGATGTTCTGCTCCGAGGCCAGCCAGCCAATGACTGCCACCGAAGTTAAACGGCTCGGATCGAGCGGGATTAGAGGCTCAGTCCCCGCCAGCGTGGAAATCTGTTCTCCCTCGGAGCTAGGCTGCTCCTGCCAAGGCCTCTGAGATGGCTCATTTCGCAGCAAGACCATTGACTCCACTGCGGCCTGACGCGCAAGGGCCCGGTGCTCAGCGCCAGCAACTACCTCGGGCAGGTAACGCTGTGGCTCTCCACTTGAACCAAACTCCACCTGTTTTGTTAGGACACGCCGGGCTGCATCATTGATTCGCTCAGCCGAAACCTTGCCTGAGCGAAGAAGTCTGGGCAAAGCCCGGAATCTCCACCGAAAGGGCATCTCGACGTCCATCCCTGCGTTGGCCGCAGCTGCAGCGTTGCGAATTCCCCAGGTAAAATCCGAAATGACGAACCCGTCGAAGCCCCAGTCCCGCTTCAGCGTCTCGGTTATGAGCTGATGATGTTGCCCACATGGGCTGCCGTTCACAGAATTGTAGGCAGTCATGACTCCCGCCACTCCTGCTTGGACACACTTCTTGAAGTGCGGGAGGTACACATCGGTGAGATCTCGCTCATCGATACGGACATCTAGCCACAAACGCGAGTTCTCCATGCTGTTGACTGCAAAGTGCTTCACGCATGCCATCACATGACGTTGAGTCCCCTCAATCAGAGCAACTCCCATCTCTCCAAGGAGGAAGCTGTCTTCTCCATATGTCTCTTGAGCTCGCCCCCATGCGGGATGCCGGAGCAAGTTGATGCAGACGCCAGCAAATAGGTTGGCTCCCTGGGTCCGTGCCTCCACTCCAATCGCATCGCCGATGCGCCGTTCCAAGCTTGGATCGAAACTCGCACCGCGAGCCATAGGCGATGGAAAAGCAGTGGAGTGATACATCACGACGCCACGAGGACCATCGGTGAATCGCAGCCCTGGGATGCCAAGTCGCTGTATGGCACCAGCTATGACTGGTACACCGTTATAGCGCTTCGACATGGCACGGGTGCCCTGAATGAATGGGCCATCGCCCGACATCAGATGAATTCGTTCTTCCATGGAGAGCGAGCCCAGAAGTCGCTCGACTTCCGTCTCGACCTCTGAGTTCGTACGAGGAACCGCAGAGACCAAGGAACCAAAGGCATCCAGTGCGGCCTCTCTCGGTGCCGCAGTCTTGTCTTGCAGTTCCTGTGGGTCCGATCTTACGAGTTTCGCTCGGAGAGAAGTGTTTCGTTCCCCTGCCATGAAGTACCTCCTGTACAGCCCTCTTGCCGATAGCGCAGCAGTCCTAGGGTGGTTGATTATGGTTCAGAACCACAGCGGGGTAGGTCGCCACTTCTAGAGATCTCCGTGGGAGAGGCCTGCTTGAACGGCCAGATGGGAGACGAAAAGATTATCAAGTGTGGGTCGTGCCGAGCCGATTATGCTGAAGTCGTTCTCTCATTGGGGGTAAAGCAAGTTGTCGAATCAATCGGATCCTGCAGATAGCGCCGCCTTGGCAAATCTGACCACTCGCGTGACAGCAACCGGAGTATCTCGCCTGGCGGCACCAGCCGCTGCCGCTCAGGAGGCCGTGCAGAGTGCTGCTGCTGCGTTGCGAGAGGCCGGAGCGGAGCCTGTTCTCTTTGTTGCCTATGCCGCATCCACCTATGACCCAGACTTGCTAGCAGCAGGATTTGGTCTGGCTGCTGAAGGGGTGCCACTTATTGGCTGCTCAACCGCCGGAGAAATTGCAACCGCTGGAGCAGATGATGGCGGCGTTGTTGTATTCGCTCTGGGTGGTGAGGGGTTTGCAGTAGCGGTCTCCTCTCAGGAGGTGATCGCTGGCGATCTTCGCGGTGCTGGGTCTGCGGTTGCGGGCTGCGTAGAGCAGTTAGCTCGGCGTGAGTCCACTGTGTTGCTCCTGCTGTCAGATGGCCTTTCTGGCGATCAGCAAGAAGTCGTGCGGGGCGCCTACGACAGAGTCGGCGCCGAGGTGCCCCTTGTTGGGGGATGTGCGGGTGACGGTCTTCGGATGGAACGGACGACTCAGTTCTTCGGCTCTGTTGCGTTGACGAATGCAATCGTCGCAGCGGCCATTACCTCTGATGGCCCGATAGGCGTCGGGGTCAGTCACGGCTGGCGTTCAACTGGAGCTTCGATGACGGTGACCAAGTCTTCTGGGGTGGTCGTCGAGACGCTGGACGACGAGCCAGCACTCAACAAGTATCTGGACCGTTTAGACGCCCCAGACGAAGTCCGTGTCGACGCTGCAGCATTTACTGATTTCGCTGCCACTCGACCCATTGGGTTAATCAGGCGCAACCGTAACGAGATTCGCTTTGTAGCCAAGGCCGACTTCGAAAACCGAACCTTCACTTGTTTTGCCGAGGTACCCCAAGGTGGTTCAGTGTCGATTATGGAGGGGGACGCCGAATCGGTGTTGGGTGCTACCGATGCGGCATGTTCTGGAGCACTTGAAACCTTTCAGGGCAACTCCCCGAAGGGCTTCATGGTCTTTGATTGCATAGCCCGTAAAGGTGTGCTCGGCGAGGGCATACAGGCAGAGATCGGTCAGATTTCCGAGGGGGCTGATGGGGCACCAATTGCAGGTTTCTACAGCTACGGCGAGTTTGCGCGGACATCTGGTTCGAGCGGTTTTCACAATCAGACTCTCGTCGTGTTGGCATTGGGGTAACTGAGTGCCCTCAGCCTCGTGGTCCACTGTCCAACTTGCCGAGTTCCTCGAGGTTTTCGAGGTGCTCGAAATGCTGGACGCTGAAAACATGACTCGAATTGCAGTTGATCGAGTCGCTGCTGCCTTTGATGCAGAGGTCGTCGCGCTTGTCCTCGACGAGACAGTTATTCGTTGCCTTGGATTTCCCGCTGATGCGGTGCCGGTGCGACTCCTTCGAAGCGCGTCTGAAGTTCGCTCTTCGATACTCAATGCGCCTGGGATTGGCGAGGTCCATTCGGTGAGCGCCTCTGTGTCTACCGCCGGATGCACGATGGTGGTTCTGCGAGCAGGCAGCCCTTTCGACAGAGAAGAGGAGACGCTTGTTCGCTCCATGGCTCGAGCGCTTGGTCTTGCCATGACCGCTACCGACAGGTTGACAGAGAGTCGGGTGCTAGCCGAGCGGCTCTCAGAACGGCAGTACCTGAGCGATCGGCTCTCACAGATTCAGAAGTCAATCTCACATCGTGCGCCGCTACAAGAGGTCATGGACAGCATCACTCAAGGTGCTGCGGAACTGCTGGGCGCAGATGTGGTCGGACTTCGCATTGTTGGCCTAGGAGATGACGGGAGGCCGATTGCATCCTTGGCGGGTTACCCAGATGAAGGCTTGGATCACTTTCGATCCATTCCCCTCAATCAGGGGTTTTCTGGAGGCGCGTTTGTCGAGGGAGTGCTTGTCTCCACTGGGGATTATGCGGCAGCGGCAAGAACGCTCGGCACTGCCCCTCAGGAGCTTATTGAGGCAGCTATGGCAGCACCGGTGCATCATGACGGGCGCATCGTTGGGGTTCTTAACGTGGCCTCCCGCGATGTTGGGCGTGTATTCACTCCGGCAGAACAGGAGATCCTGCTCCGCCTCGCAGATCATGCTTCGCTTGCCGTCACCGATGCTGCGGCCGTTCACGCTCTTCGCGATTCGCTTGAAGGGGAACGCTTCAAGGCCAGCCACGACGCGCTGACTGCTCTTCCAAACAGGACCACGGTGCTCGAAATGATCGAGTACGAACTGCATCACGCTGATCCTGCGGCACCACTCTGCGTGCTCTATATAGACGTGGACCGCTTCAAGCTCCTCAACGATATGTACGGCCACTCCTTTGGTGACAGGGTCCTCATCGAAGTCGCCAGTCGACTCCGCAACGCAGTGCGAGAGGAGGACCTCGTCGGGCGACTTGCGGGTGACGAGTTTGTAGTCGTCGCTCCAGGAATCTCTGCTGAGGCTGCAGGGGCTTTGGCGCAGCGGGTCACACTCGAGATGACAGAGCCCCTAGTTCTAGACGGACGTGGCACCCAGGTCAGTGTCAGCGTTGGCGTAGCGGAGTCAGCCGCAGGCCTGAGCTCTGAAGAGCTCCTCGGCAATGCTGATGTTGCGATGTATCGAGCAAAGACCAGCGGTCGAGATTGCGTAGTTAGTTACGACGTTCAGATGCGTGACGAGATGTTCGAGCGCGCCGATCTTGAACAAGAAATTTCACTCGGCCTGAAGGCGGGTGAGTTCGTTCCCTTGTTTCAACCGAGCCTGAACTTAGCCACCGGCGAAGTCCATAGCCTTGAGGCCCTTGTTCGCTGGAACCACCCCACACGCGGACAACTCAGCCCCGATGCCTTCTTGGCGCTAGCCGAAGATACCGGGCTGATCGTTGACATTGACCTATGTGTTCTCGATGAGGCCTGTCGGCGATTGGCAGGATGGACACAGTTGCATCCTGACCTAACCATTTCGGTCAACCTTTCCGTGCGCCACTTTGCCCACCCCGAAATTGTCGAGTTCGTGGCCGAAATCCTAGCCAAGTACCGGCTGCATGGCTCCAGGTTATGGCTCGAGATCACCGAGAGCATGGTGATGGCAAACAATGAGATGACCCTCGAGATCCTGCGATCTCTTCGTTCTCTTGGCGTTCGATTCATGGTGGACGATTTTGGAACTGGCTACTCCTCGCTGGTGTATCTGAAGCGCTACCCGATTGACGCACTCAAGATTGATCGCGAGTTCGTAGATGGCCTCGGGAATGACCTAGAGGACGAGGCCATCGTCACAGCAATTATCCGCCTTGCGGATGCGCTTGGCCATGAGGTGATTGCAGAAGGAGTGGAGACAGCAGCGCAACAAGACTGGTTGATTCAATCCGGCTGTCTCTATGCGCAGGGGTTCCTGTTCTCCAAGGCGATCTCAGCCGATGCCACAGAGGTGCTTCTATCCCAAGCCCTCACCGTGGAAAACGGGCTGCTCTAACGCTTCACCCGAAGGCTTCTGCGGCGATGACTAGCTATGACCGGCTATGCAGCTGACGTCACGGAAACTCGATGCAGGTCGTCACCTAGCTCAATCCGGCCGGCAAACTCCGTCGCAGCCAAATCTCGCCAATCTTGGCCTTCCCCAGCGCCAAAGGCGGGCACATAGTGCGTCAGGACCAGTGTTCCAACCCCCGCTCGTTCTGCCGTCTGAGCTGCTTGTTCGACTGAGGAGTGGTAATCCAAGATGTCATGCATCCGCTGCAGTGGAATCATGGCCACGATATCGGAGCGAATGGCAGTGTGAACCAAGGCATCTGCGCCAGAGCAGAGAATGTCGAGCCCCTCGCAAGGGACCGTGTCACCAGCAAGAACTACCCCAACCCCCTCATGGTCAACCCGAAAGCCGATTGACGGCTCAACAGGCTTGTGATCAGTCTCTCCGACCGTGACCGTGACGTCTTCAAACTCGAAGGTCATACCCGCTACGCATTCCGTGACGTGAACCACAGGCGGATCCGTTAGGTCATCGTGGTGATGGATCCGGTACGAGATATCTGCCCGCAGCATCGA
>CANJEC010000029.1 GCA_947473395.1 Actinomycetota bacterium
ATCCGTTCTCGCCCTCGTTTCTTCAGATCGTGGTTGACGTAGCCGGTGCATTGCAGCGGACTCGAACAGGTCTGCGCGTGCTGCTCGACCTGCTGGTGCGTAATCGCGATGTGTTTGAAGTTGGGCAGTTAGTGCCAGTGGGTGACCTGTTCGACGTGCTAGCCGAGGCTGACGAGCCGTTATCGGATGCAATGAAACAGCCGTTTGAGTCGGCCAAACGCATCTACCGCATCACCTTGCGGCCGATGCTGCTCGAAGCCCACGGGCTTGCCAGTGACTCTGTTCCAACCGAGGCTTTTCGCACTGATGACCGACTGGTTAAGACCCTTCTTCTAGCTGCGCTTGTGCCCAATACCGACCCTTTTCGCAACCTGACGGCAAGCAAACTAGTGGCACTGAACCATGGGCTCATCAATACCCCGATCCCCGGGATGGAGGCCGCAGCGGTTATAAATAAGCTCAACACGTGGGCTGCGCGCAGTGGTGAACTACAAGTGGGCGGGGAAGTAAACGACCCGACCGTGCGGTTGGTCCTGAGTGAGGTTGATACTCGGGCCATCTTGGATTCGGTGTCAGGTATCGACAACCCAGGTAACCGTCGAAAGCTCGTGCGTGACCTGCTATCTGATGAACTTGGATTGGCAACTGATCAGCTGTTGCAAACCACAAAACTGCTGTGGCAAGGCCAGCAGCGCAGCGTGGAACTGGTTTTTGGAAACGTCCGCAACGCAGACGAACTCGCGGACTCATCTTTTGCTTCCGCAGGCAGCGGATGGAAAGTAGTAGTCGACTTTCCCTTCGATGAGGAGGGCCGTACCCCACTCGAAGACGTGGCGCGAGTGCAGTCACTCGTTGAACAGGGCGTCGAATGGCGCACAATTTGCTGGATCCCTGCCTTCTTCACCGCAGAGATGCGCAAGCAGCTCGGCGATCTGGTCAGGCTGAACCATTTGTTGCCGGTCAGTGGTCAGATCAGTGATCGATTCCTAGCAGCAACCAAGAACTTGGCTGTTGAAGCAAGAGAATCCGCTCGGCCGCAGATGGAAGCACAACAGCGCGCGGCTCGGAGTCGTCTACTTCAGGCGCTCAAACAAGCCTATGGAATTGGAGTGCCTGATCCGGCTTCGGTGGATCAAAGTCACGCGCTCTCTGATCACTTCCCCAGCCTGATGGCAGGGTTTCAGGTCAGGCCACCCGTGGCAGCAACGCTTCGGGAGGCATTTGACTCTGTGGTCACCCAGGCACTTGCCCACAGCTATCCCGGGGCGCCCCCAATTGACGGAGAGGTTCGCCTGTCGGAGATCAAGACAGTGCGAGATCTGTGTGAGCAGGCGCTTGAACAACCCGATAACAGGATTCCGCAAGTGCCTCCTGCAGACCGCAGGATTATGAGTCGAATCGCCAACCCGTTACGACTCGGAGTGCAGGCTGAGCAAGCATTTTTGCTCGACGTCTCGCCGCAATGGGAGTTGCACTTCACCCGCAAACTCGCAGAGCGCGACAAATCAGGCGCCGAAGGAAATGCCACGGTGAGGGAGCTGCGTGCATGGATCGATGAGCCAAAAGCAATGGGTCTGAGCACCGTGCTGCAGGACCTTGTGATTTTGGTCTGGGCAGCAGCAACAGACCGAACCTTCACCGACCACGGCGGGCCTGCTCGCACGGGAATTGACTCCTTGCACGACTCCTACGAGGTGGTTGCTCAAGACCTACCAGAGCAGGCGATCTGGCTTGAAGCCTGCCTACGAGCACAACATGTTCTGGGCCTTCCGGGCTTGCCACATGAGCCCTCGGCAGTCGGCCTTGCTCGACTCAGCAACGCACTCACGGAATCAGTCCGCACCAACCGCGGCGAAGCCGAGCGATTGCTCACTTCGCTCCAAACACTCGCAGCGCTGCAAACAGAGCAGTACCCCAACCGAGTCCGCACAGCAGAGGGTGCAGTGCTGTTGATAAACGCGCTCGATGCAGCCTCAACCGATTTAGACAAAGTCGCTGCCTTTGTTGAGGCATCGCTTCTGCCCAGCGCTCAAGCAGTAGCTGCTTCTATCAAGTCTTCTGCGGCTGCAGCAGGAACGATTACAGCCATAGACCTGGAGATTCTGGCGAATGCGCTCAACCACGCAGAGGGATCGGTGTTGGCTGCAGAACTGACTGCACTCCTCGAAGCAGAAGAGTTAGCAATGCCACTTGCGCCAGCATTGCGGTCACTTTACGAGCGGGCACGCGACCTTGTTCTTGCCCCTCCACCGCCGCCGCCAGGTCCAGGACCACAAGGTCCAGATTCGCCGGAGGTCCCGCCGGTAACAACCGTTCCACCAGTCCCTCCGCCGGGGACAACCCGAGTGTCACTTGTGGCAGAACACAACCTTGAGCGCTCCGCGATGATTAAGCGTTTGAAGGACCTGCGAAAACAACTCGAAGTGGGAGAACTGAAGGGCGAAGAGTTTGATATTGAAATCACCGCAATCGTGACAACAGGAGAGGAATGACCACAGCCTCTTCGCTCCGGGTAGCAACCCCTGAGCTAGTTCAACAACTTGTTGTTGAAGTTAGCGAGGAAGCCGCTGTGTCGATTCACCCGTTGCCGCTGGTGATTGGTGCGCGGGCGCGCCCGACGTGGCCCCACGGAACGTTGGCCGCTGCAGGGGGTTCGATCATCGAAGTAGCGGCCTGCGCAACTCCGCTGGCAGCGCGACAGGCGATAGCCGAATTTGCCGAGGTGGCTCAAGAAAATCCCGATGCGGTTCTTGTAGTTCTCACTGATCTGCCAGACACTGCCTTGGGCTCTGATGTATTGGGTCGATTTGTACGACCCAGACTCTTCTCGCTCAACGTCTGGGATACGGTCATGCACCGTTTCGGAGTTCGAAGCTTGGACCCTGCCTTTAGCGATTCTCGCTACAGCTGGATGGCAGAACCACTACTAGAGGTCCCTACCCTGTCCGTGCAGCAAGGCGTTGGCACACTCAGCGTTGATGCTGGTCTTCGCGCAGTTTCAGAACACCTGCTTGGCGCAACCGGAATCACGATTGAGCGACTGTTAGTGGCTTCGCGTCAATCCGACTTTGCCGATCGGGTTGCACTTGCAGATCCAAATGTCATGGCGAGCCTATGTGGCGCTCTTGCAGACCTGTTGGGCCCGGCTGGGCAGTTGGTGCTTGGTGCGATTGTCTCTGGTCATGGCGAGCTTGCGTTGCCCGCCGGTTTAGCTTCGCGCACCTTGGTTGGTGGTATCAGTGGCAGTTTCGCACAGGCAAAAATTCAAACGCTCACCGGTGTGGACCTGCCAACAGATGCAGCGTTGGGCGCTTGGGCGCGCTCAGCTGAGTTGGCCTTCGAGGAGCTCGATGCAAGTAACGACCCGGTCGCAGATGATGTCTCGCAGATTGGGTCAGCACTCGTCACCGAGTGGCAAGCGCCATTCCCGAGCGCGAGCGGCGTGCTCTCGGCAAGCTTCGAGGCACGCCTTGAACTTCTTGCAAATCAACTCGAAGCCATGCTTAATACGAAGAAGGCCGCAGACTCGAAGGCCCTACGCTCTAGCGTCCAGCAAGTTGCCGTGCACCGTGATGCAACATCAGATTTTGGAAAGGCTCGTGCGCAACGAGCGCAGCTAGCTGCACGGTTAGTCTCGTGGCTACGCGACCCAGTCAGCGAGCGCCATGGAACAGGAATGACTGTCGATGGCAGTCCGCTCAGCTTGGCGGCATCGATCGCTGCCTACCAAGAAGATGGCTCTTGGGTTGATACTGCCCGCCGTCGCGTGAGTGAGGGAGACGACACCCCAGCTGAGCTGGCACAGGTACTTCGCAAAATCAGCGAACAGGCCCACGCTCGTCGGGCCGAAGGCAACATGTCGTTCGCGCAGGCACTTGCTCGATGGACAGTCAACGGCGCCGCTGCCGAACTCAATGGCACCTCAGTAGTAGCAGTTGAATCTGTTCTAGGTCAGGTTGTGGCGCCGCTGGCGGCAAAGACCCCGGTGCTGTTTGTGGTACTCGATGGTTGCGGGCTGCCAGCCTTCTTGGAATTCTTTGATCAGTTCCGTCGCATTGGACTGCATGAAATCGGTACCGGCGGCCACCGTCGCTCGGCGCTCGCAGCATTGCCAACCGTGACTCAAGCCTCTCGCACTTCCTTGCTCTCCGGGAAGCTCTGCATTGGTGCATCTGCAGACGAGAAGCGCAACTTACCCCTGCACCCAGCAGTCAAGAAGCTGGGCGGAAAACCGGCAGTGCTGTTTCATCACCATCCGGACCTAGTGAGCGGAATTGGCCTCAGCCTGCCAGGCCCTGTGACCGACGCACTCGGCGCAGGCGGACCAAGTTTGGTAGCAGCGGTAGTCAATACCATTGACGATGAACTGAGCCATGGAACGTTCACTGCCGAGTACCGCCTAGAGAACATGGGCCCGCTTTCTGCACTTCTGCGCTCAGCAGTTGACGCTGGCCGAGTGGTCATTGTGACTGCTGACCATGGTCATGTGCTCGGAGTTGGATTGGATGGCAAAGGCCAGGCAGCAATCTCCGGAGATGGCGGAGCGCGTTGGCGTGTGGCTGATCGGGAACCAACCCAAGACGAGGTCCTTTTGCGGGGACCTCGTGTGTTGCTCGGCGACGAACGAGGGATTCTGGCTCCTTGGCACGACGATCTTCGCTACTCGGCAAAGTCTGGCGGCTACCACGGTGGTGCTACTCCGGACGAATGCCTTGTGCCGCTGGCCGTGTTTGCACCCACGGGGGTTAACCCGCCGGATGGCTGGGAACTCGTGGCAGTGCCTCAACCAGCGTGGTGGGACCTACAAATTGAGGTTGTTGAAGCAGAGACTCAACGGTCGACGCCGAAACGACGCAAAGCTGCCCAGGCTCCTGACCCAGGCCAACAGTTGTTCCCAGTCGATATCCCACCGACCGAAGAGCCAGCTCTCGCAGCAGGCGGCCAAGCCGCGCCGGTAGGTGCCGTTGCGCCTTGGGCAGACCGTCTACTTGCCTCCGAGATCTATGCCGTGCAATTAGGTGCCCTGAGTAGAGCAAAGCCAAAAGAGGAGAACGTGCGGGCGACCTTAGGTGCGTTATATGGCCGTGGAGGCCTTGTGAACTTTGGGGTGGTAGCTCAGGTGACAGGGCTGGCACCTGGTCGCGTACCCGGATTTCTTGCCATGCTTGCTCGCCTCCTGAACGTGGACGGGTTCGGTGTTCTTACCGTTGACTCAGCCGCTCAAGAAGCGCGGCTTGATGAACAGTTGCTGCTCGATCAGTTTCTTGATGGGGGAGCGGCGTGAGCGGTGCTGGCCCGAGTAAGGCTCGGCGCGACGAGGTGATTGGTGCGCTCCGCAGGGGCACTGTCCCTGCTCGCGGCCTTGACCTGCTTGCCGTGGGGCTTGACTCGTTTGGTCCGACTATCGACGAGGAGCTTGCGCGAGCTGCTGCAGGTGGTGGCGTGTTTAAGTGCATACGTGGCGAATGGGGATCGGGTAAGACCTTTGCCTCCCGCTGGATTGCCGACCGTGCCCGCCGTGCTGGCTTTGTTACCAGTGAGATCCAGATTTCAGACACCGAGACGCCATTGCACCATCTGCAGACGGTTTATCGCCGCCTCGTGGAGCGGCTGGCTGTAGGCGAGGGCGACACCGGCGCTTTTCGATCGCTCATCGACGCTTGGTTCTTTGTGCTCGAAGAGGATGCCCTAGCCGATGGCAGCATCGGTGAACATGACCACGATGCTCTTGCTGCAGCTACTGACCGGCTTGTTGAAACACGTCTAGCCGAGGTCAGCAGAACCAACCCAACATTCGCTGCAGTGCTGCGGGCTTATCGGCGAGCAATGCTCGAGAGTGACCTAGCCACTGCCGAAGGCCTTGTTGCCTGGCTTGGAGGACAGCCCAACGTTGCGGCATCGGTCAAGCGGTCAGCAGGTATCAAAGGCGAGATCGACCACGCCGGTGCGCTGTCTTTCCTGCAAGGACTGCTGACGGTGGTGCGTGATTCGGGGCACTCTGGCCTGCTCGTCGTGATTGACGAGGTTGAAACACTTCAGCGCATGCGAACCGACACGCGCGATAAGTCGCTCAATGCGCTCCGTCAACTCATCGACGAGGTTGACGGCGGACGCTTTCCTGGCCTCTACCTGCTGATCACTGGCACTCCAGCGTTTTTCGACGGACCGCAGGGAGTACAGCGACTCGCACCGCTTGCGCAGCGCCTAGCCACGGACTTCTCTGCAGACCCTCGTTTTGATAACCCTCGGGCAGTGCAGCTTCGGCTCATGGGCTTTGACCGTGACCGGCTGGTGGAGCTTGGAGGAAACGTTCGCAATGTGTTTCTGGTTGGGTCACCCCAAGCAGACCGCTTGTCGGCAGTTGTAGACGATGTCTATTTAGCCACGCTGGCAGATGCAGTGACTGGCCGTCTTGGAGGGCAGACGGGCGTTGCGCCGCGGATCTACCTGAAGAAGCTGGTCGGAGATGTGCTCGATCGGGTGGAGCTGTACCCGGACTTTGATCCCCGCAAGGACTATCAACTCACCTTCGGTGACGGTGAACTGAGCGAGGTGGAGCGCAACGCAGAACGAGGACTGTCTCCCGATGACATTGAGCTTGATCTTGACGAAGGCTCTGGTGAATCGTGAATCTCTCTGCAGTCTGTCGCCTTATCCGGTCAGGCAGTCACCTGTACGAGCTATGTTTCGGTATCTGCCTTGGGAAGGGTTTTGCTGGCTGTGGGACTTGAGGATTTTGAGCTGCTAGAACGAATAGGGCGGGGCGCTTGCGGCACTGTCTACAAGGCGCTGCAGCCTTTCACTCAGAGGGTTGTTGCTCTGAAAGTCCTTGACAAGCTTGATGATATTGATGGTTCAGGTCTGGGGCGGTTTGAGCGCGAGTGCGCAGCACTTGGCGTTCTTGACCATGCCAATGTTGTTCGAGTCTTCGAAGGCGGCATTTCTGAGGACCATATCCCTTGGCTTGCCCTTGAATATGTCGACCAAGGCTCAGTAGACCGCAGCAAAGTCGATGATCCCTTGCGGGTGCTTGAGATGATCATCGAGGCCGCTACGGGTCTTCAGGCAGTTCACGAAGCCGGGTACGTGCACCGAGACATCAAGCCAGCAAACTTGCTGCTGACGGGTGGTGGCTCGGTGAAAGTAGGAGACCTCGGACTCGCATTAGTCGATGGCGCAACTGGGAATTCACATGTTCTGAGCAGTGCATATTCAACACTCGGAACGTTCGCCTACATGGCTCCTGAACTCATCGACGGAAAACCACCTTCTGTCTTGACAGATATCTATGCACTTGCAGCCACTTTGTTCGAACTGTTCGCCGGACAGCCTCCCTTCTTTGACCCCACAGAGACCGGCCCTGGTCCACTGCTTCTTCGAATAATCAAGGGTGAACGGCCAGAGTTTCCAGAGACAATGCCATTGAAGGTTCGGAACTTTTTACGTAAGTCCCTCAGCCAAGACCCAGAGGAACGCCCAACGACTTGCCGTGAATTTGCTTCCGAACTCGCTGAGATAGCTGTCGAGCTGAAACCCTCCCGCTCGCTAGGTCCGGGAAAGGCGGCCAGTGATGGTGCTCCAAGACCAGGGGAGGGTAAGGAGGCAATTCTGTTCGTTGAAGGAGAGGGGGATCGGATCAGTCTTGAGCTTGCCTGCTCGCTGGCTGGAAAGGCTGAGCTGTTAGCCCCGATAGATATTTGGCCACTAGGGGGCACTACGAAATCTAGCCCTGTTATCGAGGCGCACAGAGTGGGTTGCAGAGAAGGATTCAAAGTTCTGGTGCTGCTAGACGGTGACGAAGCGGGTCGGAGTGCCAAAGATACCCTCCTTAAGTTGCAGATCCCCAAGGCCGACGTTCTCAGTTACTCAGATGTGATGCGGTCATCTTCGGGTGACCCGTTTCCCTACGAATCCGAGGATCTCTGGGACTCGGTGCTCACGGACGAGTTCGCTGAACACGCTCGTCCATGCAACAGAAGCGTGCGCCCCGACAAGGGGTATCATTATGATTTCCACAAAGATGACAAGCCGCTTCTGGAGGACTTCCTTAACCAGAATGCCAAGGCCCATCACACGGCGAAGTGGATAGAGCTCGTTGATCTGATTCGGGTTCGTCTCAACCTGAACGCCTCGGTCCGCTCAGGCAGAGAGATGTCTCCACCGAATCAGGCGAAGGGTAGCGGTGCGAATTCGGCAGCAACCACAGGCGCTGCACAAGTACCCTCGCAAAAGCCCGTTAGTGGCACTCGCTCAGATCGCACACGGCCTGTACCTCTCAGCGTCGAAGCAACAGGAACAGCATCGCTACCTGACACTTCGATTGAGGCGAAGGCTGCAAAGACGGCGAAAGCCACAGTAAAGGCAAAGAAGAAGGCAAAGGCCAGGGAGAAGGCGGAGGCCAGAGAGATGGCGGAGCAGCTGGAACTGGCTCAGTCGCTCGCTCAGGCCGAGGCAGCGAAACAGGAACTGGCTCAGGCCCTCGCTAGGGCCCATGCAAAGAATGAGGAGCTTGCAGAGGCGCTGGCTGAGGCTGAAGAGGAAACGGGCGACTCTCGGACCGATGAGGAGTTCCTCGCAGAACAAGAGGAAATAGAGGAGTTACTCGCCGCCCTAGGGGAGATGCCTGATGCCGCGGCTGGAGCGGAAGAGGAACCGGGCGACGCATGGACTGATGAGGAGTTCCTCGTCGCGCTGCAGGAAATAGTTGATGCCCCTGCAGCGCAATCCTCGGGCAACGTGTTAGCGAGTTCAGTCTCGGAGGTCCAAGGTGCTCCACAGGCACAAAGCGTCCGATGGGAACAGCGCTCGCCTGCTTCGGTAGCGACGGGACCGGTTTCTGACACCTATGACGACAAGACCATCTGGAACTACCGGCAGCTCAAGGGTCTGGCTGAAGGCCGCGGGCATCGATTTGCTACTGGTGCGGTCATGCCAAGAGTCATTCGGCGGCTCCGTAAGCAAGATTCTGAGGGATGGGTTCCCGGTACTTTGGAGAATCGCCGCAGCATTCCCCCATCTCCGGCGGCAAGGCGTCAGGCGGCAAGGAATCTGCCAATCCCAGATACCTATGACGATAGGACCATTTGGAACTACCGGCAGTTGAAGAAGCTCGCTGAAGCACGCGGGTATCGCTTCAATAGCGGCGCGGATCAGCCACTTGTAATACGGCAGCTTCGCAGGCAAGATTCTGCGGGATGGGTTCCTGGGACTTTGGAAAACCTTTGCAGCGTCTCTGTAGCGAAGGCCCCAACGCCACAGTTGCCGACTCGTTCCTCCGGTGTAGACAGCTACGACGACAAGACAATCTGGAATTACATGCAATTACGGGCGCTGGCACAGAAACGCGGACACCAATTTGCGCGAGGTGCAGACCGACCACTCGTAATCCGCCGGCTCCGTAAGCAGGATCGGGAAGGTTGGCTTCCCGGCTCAACCCAGCGACGGTGAGCGGATCCTTCGACAAGCTGCACCCGATTGTGCAGCATCACATCGTCAACAGTCTCGGTTGGCGCGATCTTCGCCCGCTGCAGCTAGAGACGATTGAGCCAATTCTGGCGGGAGAGCACGTGCTTGCGTTAGCGCCCACTGCTGGCGGCAAGACGGAGGCGGCGGTGTTCCCACTGCTGACTCAGATACTCGCCGAACCTCGCCCAGGTTTATCCACGCTGTACCTGTGCCCACTCCGAGCGCTGCTGAACAATTTGCACGTGCGCCTTGAGCAATACGCCGGATTCTGTGGTTTGCGAGTCGGGCTGTGGCACGGCGACATCGGTGCGGCAGCGCGCCGCAAGATCATTGAGGACCCACCAGAGATACTGCTGACCACCCCGGAGTCCCTAGAGGCAATGCTCCTGTCGGTTCGCACGGACCACAAGTCACTGTTCAGGAACTTGCGCACGGTTGTGATTGACGAGGTTCATGCCTTTGGAGGAGATGACCGTGGGTGGCACCTGCTTGGTGTGCTTGAACGCTTGACGGCCCTAGCGCAGCGTGACTTACAGCGAATCGGTCTATCTGCAACGGTGGGGGACCCGGAGAGTCTGCTGGATTGGCTCGTTGGCAGCAGCTCCATGCAGCGAAGCGTGATCGCGCCCGATGCTGGTGGTCAGGCAGCTCAACCTGAACTCACCATCGACCACGTCGGCAGCACAGCCAACGCAGCCACAGTCATCTCACGTCTACACGCTGGTGAGAAGCGCCTTGTATTTGTGGACTCTCGATCCGGAGTTGAATCCCTAGCCGCTGAACTGCGTTCCCATGAGGTAACAACCTTTGTGTCTCATGCTTCGCTCTCTGTTGATGAGCGCCGACGCGCAGAGCAGGCCTTCGCAGAGGCACGAAACTGCGTCATCGTCTCGACGAGCACCCTTGAACTGGGTATCGACGTTGGAGACTTGGATCGCGTCATTCAGATAGATAGTCCATCAACGGTCGCTTCTTTTCTGCAGCGTCTTGGTCGGACTGGCCGCCGAGCGGGAACACCGCGTAACACGCTGTTCCTCACCACAGGGGATGGACTTCCGCTCCTGCAGACCACAGCACTCATGCAGTTGTGGTCCACGGGGTACGTCGAGCCCGTTGTGCCGCCACCGCTCCCGCTGCACTTGTTGGCTCATCAGTTGCTGGCGTATGCAATTCAAGAAGGTCGCATTGGTAAGAACCTCTGGCAGGAGGTAGTCGGCCGGTTGCCTGTTTATGCTGACGCGATTTCATCTGGCGATGCGGACCGAATTGTTGACCATCTCTTAGCCAAGGGCATGCTGGTGGACGACGGGGGCATGTTGTCGATTGGCCCAGAGGGCGAGCGAAGCTACGGGTTCCGCCACTTCATGGAACTCACCTCGGTATTCACCTCGCCGCCAACGTTTGTAGTGCGCCACGGAGCGACAGAGCTTGGACATCTTGACCCCACCTCACTGCTCACCAACGATCGCGGTTTTGCCACAGTGCTGCTCGCTGGGCGCAGTTGGAGGATCACTTCGATTGACTGGTCGAGACGCTTCGCCTGGGTGGAGCCAACCGATTCCAAGGGCCGCTCGCGCTGGCTCGGTGCAGGCCGCTCGCTCAGCCCTGAGCTCTGCAATGCCATGAGGGAGGTTGCGAGCGGAATCGACCCGCAAGGAGTAGCGCTCAGCCTTCGCGCTCAGACAGCGCTTGCAGACGTTCGAGCAGACTTCGCCTTCGCTCGCCCTTCAACGGCCCCAGTTGTGATCGAGTCAACTACTGCCCGCTGGTGGACTTGGGCTGGACAGCGAGCAAATGCAACCCTGTCGGATGCGTTGGGCGAACTCGCTGCGACTCGTGGAGACGACCTGTCAATTGGCCTTGATCCGCACCAAGCCTCGTCAGCGGCTGTTCTTGAGAAGATCTCGGGACTGAATACAGAGATGTTGCCGACGCCAGTAGTCGCAGCTGAGTTTGCCGACAACATGAAATTTTCCGACTGTTTACCCGCAGTGCTTGCGCTCGAAGTCGCTCGGCAACGGCTGATTGACCCAGCCGGCGTACAGCGTGTTCTTGACGAGATGGGAAAGAATTCGGGCTAGTTGTTCCGGGGTTCAGTTGGGGAATCTGAGAACTCCAGAGGCCTGACGATGCCGTACACTCAGCGCTGGGCAACGGCTTACTCATAGGGATGTTCGCCTGTCGCACTTGGTTCAGGAAGGGACCGGCATGGCATATTTGACGGTGTCTATCGGGAACTTGAAGAGCAACCCGTCTCTGGCGATACAGCTATTGAAACCCCATTATTCCTAGCCATCGACTGCCAATAAAAATCCCAAGAGAAAGAGCGGCCGCAACCTTGCTGGGAGACCAAGCGTGGTCCGACCGCCTCGAACGCGTCGCCTGCGTCGCCTGCGTCGCCAACTGCTTTACCGAAGAATAACTCGAACGCTTCACCAGCCACTATATGAGTAGCGGATTTGTCGCCCCTGCGACCCTTCGAGGCATGGCTCTACCGGTGTACCGCGAAGAAGCTGGCGTGATCGAGTTGTGAGTGCCGGTAGGGAGCGCTTGCTATGGAGCAGATTTCAAACTCGCTCAGCTCCAGTGCTCGCGCACATAGTTAATGATGTCCATACCATCAAGTTGCTGTGTCGTGTTTAGGACTCGGACCCAGAAAATAGGCTGCCGCCTCTCGTTTTCAACGGGTGGTGGGTAGCCAAATCGTGGACTGGGTGACCGCCGGACCGTTAGGTGGCACGTGGTTCCCTCTTCGTGATCTTGGAAGCGCACTCGAACCTGGGAATGAGCGAGTCTGTCGATATGTTCGGACAGGAGCGAGACAAGGAGTTGTTCGTATCGGTCACGATCATCGGGCTTGAGCCCCTTTGAGATGAGATCTGGCTCTATTCCGGTCACTGTGGCTCCGGCGTCTTCGACTCCAATTACTAGTTCGCCGCCGTCAGCGTTCATGAAACCGACAATTGTCTTTATTACAGATGTTCTGAGGTCATTAACGACCGAGCGCTCGTGCTGTGGGCTGTCGAAGCGCTGCTCGGGAGCTGGGGTCCAAGCGGTTTGCTTGTACTCGACGTGAAGCGACTCGGGGGCAAGTTGGGGGTCTACCACTGGTGGGTGCTCAGTCAGCCAAGAGATGACCGATTCCTTGTCAATAGCGTATTGAGCGCAAGCGGCAGCTGAAATGGAGTATTTAAGCTTACCCACTCCTGGCAACAGGTCGGACTCGGTCAGGCGAGGAAAGCCAGGCTGAACGCGGTAGAAGCACACATCCTTAACCGAATATCCGGTTAGTGCATAGAGGCCCGCTTGAGCATCTGTGTAGCCAGCAGCAAGTAACAAGTCATCAAACTGCTCGACGGCTCCACCGCCACCGTCCGATGCGATGTGAGCGCGAAGCGATTCCACAAGCTCAGGCAGCTTTTCACCCGCATCAGAATGCTTAAAGATACGAAGGTGTGCCAGTACCAAGGCATCAAGACCGAAATCGTCTAGCTGACGCTCGCCATCGATGGTCAGAATTTGGGGCTCGCTCTGGACTACTGTTTTGACCTCGATGCCAATGCCGGCAAATTGAAAGTCTTGCGGTTGCCGAGCGGGTCCTGTCCAAGATTGAAGTGCCTGTGAGCTGCCCAGCGGATCTAGAAGCACCTCTTGGAGTACCTTGAGCTCGCCGTAGAGGCCTTGCTGGCGTAGTTGCGACAGGCCAGTCACGGCGGAGCGTTTCAGGAAACGCTGCCACGCGTTGAATCTACGGACTAGAACCTTCACCGCTGCCTCATCCGATAACTGTGAACTCACCCTAGGGACGAGGTCCTCGATCAGCAGGTCGAACATTTCTCGGTACATCTCGTGGGCGAGCGTGAACTGGATCGATGAACCGTCCCTGTCGCTGTCGAGAACAGTGATGGAAACTTGGTCAGATCCCGCTAGCTCGCTCTGGTCCAGAGTCATCGGCTTGGCTGACCGAAGATAAAGTCCTGGTAGCTGTCCGGGATTCGTGATCGTTGCATTGAAATTAAGGTGGGGGACCAGCCTCTTCTGATACGTGCCGTTCTCCTTTGTTTCAGAGAGTTTTTTCCAGATTTCTTTCATGTTCGGCTGATCGCTCACTACTCAGATGCTCCTTTTTGGACAGCGGTAACTAATTGATCCGCAGGCATAGGTTTCACTCATAGATTGTTGAGGGCCCTTGATCAAAGATGTTGTTTACGATGTAAGTCACATCGGGCGCGGCAGGATCTTTTGGAAGACTAAGGCAGTATCCAATGAACGGCAGCCCACCCCCTACCTGCTCTACTGACAGATCTAGGTCCGTCTCGAGACTGCGGAGCGGTTGGATAATAAGCAGACCGTTCGTCCGAGGTCGCTGCAAGCGGAAAAAGGACCCATATGGTTCTCCACCGCCCTGCTGAATGCGGGCATTCTTCTTCTGGTCCTCAGTCAGATCTAGAGACTCGTCTGACGAGCCGATCAGACTCTTGGTTGAGTAGGTGTGGAGATCACTGAAAGCATCCTCTTTACGTTCGGCAAGGCCTACTTTTCTAGACCCAACCTGCCAGAACTGCGCTCCTTTTCTGCTGCTTGACTTCAGGACGACAGTCCAAGAGGTGAGCCCATCAACCTCGTTTGCACCTTTGATGTACTCAGCAAGGTACTTCGGGACAAAGGAGCGAGAGCGCTGATAGAGCCTTTTCTCCGCTAGGCCAAGAAGATGATCCATGATCAGCTCCGAGCTGACATCGGTCCATTTAACCCCGAACCCGTTGTCAGTATCACCAAGCGGACCCAGCGCGTCCACAAGCTCAGCAGCGGCCTTGAGGCAACTCTCTCGGACTAACGCATCTCTGTCGAATGTTGTGACTTCAGGTCGCGAGTTGGAGTAGGACACTTTTCTCCTCAACCCATTACGCATTTTGGCTTGCGAAGTAACCATCATCCCTGGGCTTGTTCTCACGCGCAGGCCGAACTCTGCAGGTGTTGCTTTCAGCGATTGCATGACCGCCAAGTCCTCAAAAAGCTCGTTAGTTGCCGTTGCGATACTTCGATACCAACTCGAGATGTCCGCCGTCGTGTAGACGCG
>CANJEC010000030.1 GCA_947473395.1 Actinomycetota bacterium
ACGAATCCTGGTCCTCGAAGCCGAGATCTGCGGGTTTGGTGCCTCGGGCAGAAACGGCGGGTGGTGCTCTGCCCTCTTTCCCGCATCTCTCGAGCAGCTAGCAGCTATGAGTTCGAGTCCATCAGTGACAGCAAAGCGTGCGGCCGCGGTTGCACAGTATCGGGCCATGATCCAGACCGTGACCGAGGTGGAGCGTGTGGCGATGCAGCTAGGAATTGATGCAGATTTTGCGCGTGGCGGGACCTTGTCCTTGGCTACGAACCCAGCGCACCTTCCGCGGTTGCGTGCCGAGGTCGACAACATGCATGCATGGGGATTCGGCAACGAGGACCTGCAGTGGCTCGAGGCCTCCCAAGTTGCACAGCGCGTCAGAGTTTCGGGAGCAGAGGGGGCCGCATTCACCCCGCATTGTGCAGCAGTGCATCCGGCAAAGTTGGTTCGCGGTTTGGCCCGGTCAGTGGAATCTGCAGGTGTGCAGGTATACGAATCCACCCGGGTTAGGTCGATCAGGCCCCAGTCGGTTCAGACAGATCACGGCACTGTTAGCGCAGGGGTGGTTCTGCAGTGCCTTGAGGGGTACACCCCTCAGATGCCAGGCCAGCACAGAAAACTCCTGCCGCTCTACTCGCTCATGATTGCCACGGAGCCTTTATCAGAAGAGACTTGGCAGCAAATCGGATTGACGGAGCGTGAGACCTTTACTGATGGCCGGCATTTGTTGATCTACGGCCAACGCACTGCAGATAACCGGTTTGCCTTTGGCGGCCGTGGCGCTCCCTATCACTTTGGGTCTGCAGTCAAGGGTCGATTCGATCACAATGCCTCTGTGTTCGCCTCGCTCGAGAGGGTCTTGCATGAACTGTTTCCGCTCAGCAGTGGGGCGGCCGTGACGCATCGGTGGGGTGGCCCACTTGCTGTCCCTCGAGACTGGACTGCCTCTGTTCAGTTCAATCCCGAGACTGCGATGGGCAGCGCTGGCGGCTATGTGGGAGATGGTCTGTCCACCACCAACCTTGCCGGACGGACGCTGGCCGACTTGGTTCTTGGAGTTGATTCCGAACTCGTGCATCTGCCTTGGGTTGGACACGACTCGCCAAGCTGGGAACCTGAGCCATTTCGGTGGATGGGTGTGAATGCTGGCCGAGGCCTTGCAAGCTGGGCCGACCGATCTGAGCGGGTTCACCGCGTGCCAGCGCGGTTTGCTCAACGGGCCTTGGGCTTGTTTACAGGCGGGCACTAACCCACCATGATTGCTCTAGGAATTCTCGCTAGATTGGTATGGGCGATGGTCTTTGGAAGGGGTTTCCACGTTGACTTCGCAATCTCTTGATTCAACTGATCGAGCCTTGATCCACCTGTTGCAAAGGGACGGTCGGCGCCCCTATACACAGCTGGCTAAAGAGGTGGGGCTGTCCGAGGCTGCGGTTCGCCAGCGCGTTCAGCGCATGCTTGACAACGAGACGATGCAGATTGTTGCGGTGACCGATCCGCTGCAACTTGGGTTGAATCGCAAAGCGATGGTCCTGATCCGAGTAGATGGCGACGCGCGTGAGGTCGCCGATCAACTCGAACAGATCGAGGAAGTTGACTACCTCGTGGTGACAACCGGATCGGTTGATCTTCTCGCCGAGGTAGTCGTGAGCGACGACGATGCGCTGCTCGCCTTACTGAACGACAAAATTCGCCAGATTCGGGGAGTACTGGCCACCGAGACCATTCTGTACCTAGGCCTACGAAAGCAGACGTACCAGTGGGGACCGCGCTGAGCTTTGACCAAGCAGCAGCGCAGGTGCTGGCCGATCTGGCCGGACCCGACGCGACCCTGCGCGCCGAGCAGCTTGAGGCGATTCGCGAGCTTGCGGTTCATCACCGCCGTGTTCTGTTGGTGCAAGCCACTGGCTGGGGAAAGTCGGCTGTGTACTGGATTGCCACCCAACTCCTTCGCGCAGAGGGTTCCGGCCCAACTCTGGTGGTCTCACCGCTGCTCGCACTCATGCGTAATCAGGTGGCTGCGGCCGAGCGTGCGGGAATTCGCGCAGTCACGATCAATTCCTCGAACAGCGATGATTGGCACTCCATTGAGGAACTCCTGCGAGGGGATCAGGTCGACGTACTGCTCATTTCCCCAGAGCGTCTCAACAACCCACGGTTTCGATCTGATGTGCTGCCCTCACTAGCGGCAAGTGTTGGCCTGTTGGTCATCGACGAGGCACACTGCATCTCGGATTGGGGCCACGACTTCCGGCCGGATTATCGCCGCATTGCAGACGTATTGTCAGGACTCGCTCCTGATGTTCCCGTTCTGGCGGCTACGGCTACGGCAAACAAGCGCGTTGAGACTGACGTTGCGGCACAGATTGGCACCAGCACGTTGACCCTGCGTGGTTCACTCGACAGGCCCACACTGCATCTGAGCGTGGTGCAGATTCCAACAGCCGCCGAGCGCTTGGCGTGGATCTCAAGTTGGGTTCAAACACATGATGGACCCGGATTTGTCTATTGCCTGACGGTGTCAGAGGCAGAGCGAACTGCTGCGTTTTTGGTGGGGCAGGGCTTGTCGGCGCAGGCCTATACCGGTAGCACACCCACTGCAGAACGAGAGCAGATCGAAGCATCGCTCAATGACGGAACACTCGCATGCGTGGTTGCAACCTCGGCACTAGGCATGGGCTACGACAACCCCCGCTTGGCCTATGTGATTCACCTTGGTTCACCCTCTTCACCCATTGCGTATTACCAACAAGTTGGCCGGGCCGGACGCGGACTAGTTGATGCCCAAGTTGTGCTGTTGCCCACGCCAACCGAGGGTGAAATCTGGGCATATTTTGAATCCACGGCAATGCCTCCAGAGACGGCAGTGCAGCAGGTGCTAACTGCGCTGAGCACCGAGGGAGCGCTCAGCGTTGTCGAACTCGAGGCGCTTGTGAATCTGCGGCGCGGGCGCATAGAAGCACTGCTCAAAATCCTTGATGTTGAAGCAGCCGTCGAGCGTGAGGGCTCAACCTGGCGACGCACGAACCTTGCTTGGGAATACGAGACTGAACGCTACGCACAACTCGCTGCTGCTCGCCGAAATGAGCAAGATGCCATGCGGCGCTACCAGGTTTCCCCCGAGTGCCGGCTGCGGTTCCTCAGAGAGCAACTCGATGACCCCGAAGCCGCAGATTGTGGTCGCTGTGATAACTGCGCTGCGCAGACAAACTCAGGCCTGCTCAACCCGGTGGGCGCCGCAGTTCCGAGCGAAACAGCCACGGCTGCCGCAGTTCAGTTTTTGCGAGAGGTTACGGTTCCGATCGAGCCCCGAAAGCAGTGGCCGAGAGGCCTCGAGGTGCGGCGTGCAAACATTCCCCCCGGCAGTCGACCCCAAGTTGGCAGGGCCTTGGCATTTGGAACTGACCCCGGATGGTCTGAGGTAGTCGCTCCGCTGTTTTCAGCTGCCGATGCGCCACCAAGCACCGAACTGCTCGCTGGCCTTGCTGCAGTTCTCAAGGCTTGGCCTTGGCAGCACCGCCCAACTTGGATTACTTGGGTTCCCTCAAGGTCTCGGCCTGTTCTCGTTGAGGGTTTGGCACGGGGCCTAGGGAGCCTTGGCAAGCTGACAGTTCTGAATGCAGTCCAACGGCTCAGAGTGGATGCGCCCCCGCAAGACAGCATGCAGAATTCCTCAAGCCAAGCAGCAAATGTGATTGACGCGTTTTCTTTCGGTCAAACCACTGGGGAGCAGTTTCCTGCAGGGCCATGTCTGGTACTCGATGATTCCCTGCGTTCGGGCTGGACAATGACGCTGGTAGCAGAAGGACTCCTAGCCGCCGGTGCTTCCGAGGTGCTGCCGCTCGTGCTCTGGCGTCGCCCCTAATTTGCTCCGGTAGCCTGCGGGTTCGATGATCACTGTTTCTGGGCTCACAAAATCTTTTGGCGGCCGCACCCTTTTCGAGGGAGTCACCTTCAAGCTCATGCCTGGCCGACGAGTCGCCTTGGTCGGCGGCAACGGGGTTGGCAAGACCACGTTGTTGGAAATCATCGTGGGCGAACAGCGCGCAGAGTCGGGAGAGGTGCATGTTGGTAAGGAGACGCGCATCGGGTATCTGCCCCAGGAACTCACCGAACAGGTGCATGGCTCCGTAATCGAGGAGGTGTTGCGCGGCGCTGCCCATGTGACCGATCTGCAGAAGCAGCTTCTGCGATTAGCTGATGAGGTTGCAGAGACTGGCCCAGAGGGGGATCACCCCGATGCCGAGGCACAATCCGCTGCCCTAGACGCCTACGGAACGGCACAACACCATTTTGAGACGCTCGGCGGCTACGGAGTCGAGGCAGAGGCTCAGCAGGTACTCGCCGGACTGGGGTTCTCGAGTGCCGATGCTGACCGGCCCGTTCAGGAGCTATCGGGTGGGTGGCGCATGCGGGTGGCTCTGGCCAGACTCATGCTGTCTGCGCCTGATTTATTGGTTCTTGATGAGCCAACCAATCATCTTGATGTCGAGTCGGTCTCCTGGCTAGAGCAGCACTTGGCTTCCTGGCCGGGGGCAATCTTGTTTGTGAGTCACGACCGCGACTTCCTTGATGCCGTGGCCGAACGAGTGGTCGAGGTCTCACACGGACGAGCTGTTGAATATGTGGGCGGGTTTGCCGAGTTCATTGTGCAGCGAGAAGAGCGCCTTGCTGCCGCAGAGGCCGCAGCTGCAGCGCAGCAGAAGCAGCTTGCATCTACTGAAAGATTCATTGAGCGATTCCGCTATAAGGCAACCAAAGCTCGGCAGGTACAAAGCCGGGTCAAGGCTCTCGACAAGCTTGAAAGGCTGCAACCTCCCGAACGTAAAGACCTCGTTGCTCGGTTTGGCTTTCCACCGCCGCAGCGATCGGCCCGAGTCGTAGTTGAAACCCAAGATGCCAGCGTGGGCTTCGACGGTCAAGCAGTGCTGAGCCACATCAACCTGATTGTTGAGCGAGGCCAAAAGTTGGCGCTTATTGGCCCGAATGGGGCTGGCAAGACCACGCTGTTGCGCCTCCTGCTCGGACAGATCCCAGCGATGTCGGGTCAGGTAGAGATTGGTAACAACGTTGACATTGCGGAGTTCGCCCAGCATCAGGTTGAGTCACTTCGATTCGAGGCCACGGTGCTCGAAGAGTTTCGAGCAGCTGTGGGTGACGAGCATGGTCGCAACCTTCGATCCGTATTAGGCAGTTTCGGGTTTCGTGGAGAATCAGTGGATCGCCGAATCGCAGACCTATCTGGTGGGGAACGCACTCGATTAGCTCTGGCGCGCATCATGGTCAATCCCGTCAACCTTCTGGTGCTCGATGAGCCAACAAATCACCTCGACCTACCGAGTTGCGACGTTCTCGAGGATGCGCTCGTTGCCTATCCAGGCACGGTGCTGTTAGTGACCCATGATCGCTACCTGATTCGTTCAGTTGCGGATTCCCTGCTCGAAGTGCGAGACGGAAGAGTGATCTTTCACCCCGAGGTTGATGAGGCTGTCCTTGCCCCTTCTGGGGTGACTGCCGCTGCCGGATCAGCAACCGCCGGTGCAGCAACCGCTCGAGCAGCAACTACTGCGCCCAAGCGGACCACCAAAGTAGAGACGCGCCGCCTTACTGCTGAAGAACGCCAATCAAAACAGAAGGCCTCCAAAGCCCTCAAGCAAGAGGTGCAACGCCTTGAGCGCCAGATTCAAGCAGCCGAAACTCAGGCCTCGGAATTGTCTGCTCAGCTTGCCGACCCAGGGAACTATGAGGATCACGCTCGAGTTCGTCAACTTGCCGAGGACCTTGATATTGCCAAGGCAACAGCGGACCGGTTGTTGCAACAGTGGGAAGCAGCGCAGCTCAAACTTGAATCAGTTTTGGACTGAACTCAGCCCTCAACCTTTGCAGTGCCAGACTCGGCCAACTCTTTGGCCCACCGGTAGTCGGGCTTGCCCGAGGGTGACCGCAAAATGACGTCAACCACGTGAAGTTCACGAGGCACCTTGTACCCAGCAATATGGGTGCGCGTATGGTCCACTAAGTCCACCAAGGTGGCAACTTGGCCGTCCCGGAACTGAACGACGGCGGCAACTTTTTGCCCCCAACGCTCGTCGCTGACGCCAATGACGGTGCAGTCGAACACTGCCGGGTGTGCCTTGAGCGCTTGCTCGACCTCTTCTGGGAAGATTTTCTCGCCGCCAGAGTTAATCGAGACTGACCCTCGGCCCAGCATGGTCATTTGTCCCGGGCCGGCCCATTGAGCCGAATCCCCAGATACTGCATAGCGCTGTCCGTCGGCCGCAATCACAAACGTCTCAGCCGTCTTGACGGGATCGTTGTAGTAGCCCAAGGGGATATTGCCACCACGTCCTAGCTTGCCGATGCGGTGATCGCCGTCGGGAATAATCTTCAATTCCTCATCAAGGATGACCACATCGCGTCCCGCTGCCACGGTCGGGCCACCGGCGGTTGCCTTTGCCCCTTTGCTCGCATAGGTCAGGCCGTTGAACCCTGATTCGGTCGAGCCGATTGAGTCGGTGATGATCAAATTGGGGAACTGATCCAAGTAGCGATCCTTCACTGACTGCGAAAACAGAGCAGCGCTAGACGAGACTGAAACAAGTTGGGACAAGTCCCATCGGTCAGGCTCTGCATCGAGTGCATCAACTAGTGGTCGCGCCATTGCATCACCAGTGATGAGGACCGAGTTCACGCCTTCAGCAGCAAACAAGTTCCAGATTTCTTCGGGGTCGAACTTGCGCACCACCACAAGGGTGCTGCCCATGAACCATTGACTCAGCGTTGCGATTTGCGCAGCCCCGTGCATCAGTGGGGGGATGATGCAAAAGATCAGTGGGGTCTCACTCTGCGCTGCCTGTTCGGCTCTCGAAAACTCGCTACTGACTCGCTCTCCGGTCAGAGCGTCGATTCCTTGGCCCAACGCAAAGAAAATATCTTCGCTGCGCCACATGACGCCCTTGGGCATACCGGTGGTTCCGCCGGTGTAGATCACGTAGATGTCATCGGAGGATCGCTCAGCAAAATCTCGTTCGGTTGACTGAGCAGCTATCGCATCGGAAAACCCAATTGAGCCTAAAGCCGCTACATCAGCACCGGAATCGTCCTCGATATGGACAAACGTGGTGAGCTTGGGGGAGCGGTCCGCCACGGCGCTGAGTCGTCCGGCGTACTCCTGGTCAAACACGCAGGCCACTAGTTCGGCATTGCCGATCAGATACGAGAGTTCATCCTCGACGTAGCGGTAGTTGACGTTGATGGGAACAGCGCGAATCTTGAGACATCCCAGCATGGCTTCGAGCCACTCGTGGGAGTTCTGAGCGTAGATACCAACATGGTCATCTTTGACCACACCGCAGGCTGCTAGGTGGTGCCCCATGGCGTTCGCCCGGTCGTCAAGTTCCTTGTAAGTCAGACGACTCTCGCCGTCAATCAGGGCAATCCGATCGGGAAGAACGTCAACGGTGTGTTCGAACAGGTCTGCGATGTTGTAAGCCACGTAGCAAAACTAGAACATGTTGCAGACCCGGGGTAGCTGGCCTCAGTTGGACTCTACCGAAGGCGCCTGAGATGTCTGAGTAACCGGAGCGGCAGCTTTGGTAATAGTCGGGTCGTTCAGACCGGCGACTTGCTTGAGTTCCTCGAAGGCCGGCGCTACCTGAGCTGCCACCTCCCAAATATCTGGAACCAAGTCGGCATCTGCCAAGAACCCAATATCGATGTGATCTCGGTAGGACAACACGGTGATGTTGAGTCCCGCCCCGTCCATGATCGGGCCCATGGGGTATGCAGCAACGAGCTCGGCCCCGGCGAGATACAGGGGGAACGGCGGCCCGGGAACGTTTGAGATGACCAGATTGTGAATCGGGCGATGCTGGTTCGCCAGATGCATCGAGCTGTACAAGCGCGCAGCTAAACCGAATGTCCGCGGCGCAGCCCATTCGGCCCAATCTGTCAGGGTGCGAGCTCCGATTGCGTTGTGGTCTTCCTTCGCTCCCTCGGTGCTCTGACGGATGATTTCGAGACGCTCCTCGGCGGAGTCCACGTTTGTGGCGAGTGAGGCAAACATGGCTGAGACCATGTTCCCTTGAGTGCCCATTTCCTCTTCTACTCGCACTGAGACAGGGCAGACAGCAAGCAAGGGCTCATCGGGAAGCGCATCGTGCTCAAGCAGATAACGACGCAGGGTTCCCGAGCAGACCTCGAGCACCACATCGTTGATCTTCACATCGAGAGCGGTCTTGACGGCTTTGGTTTCTGGCAGCGAGATTCGAGCAAAGGCTACCGAGCGATGGGGCCCGATCGACTGATTGAACGGGGTGCGAGGGGCCGAGAGCGGAACGCCACCGTGCTTCATGGCTGGGTCGATGATGTTGCTCACTAAGTGCGTGACTGAACGAATCGTCCGGCTAATCAGCGGCACCACGTCTCGCGCTCGACGCAGCTTTGAAAACGTCGCGTAGGACAGCAACTCAAACTCATTTGGTACGCGATCTGGTGGCGTGTCTACAGCTTCGATTGGCTCGGCATCGGGGGAGAGGTCATACAGCGCGGTCATGATTTCTGCACCGGAGGCACCGTCGATGGCGGCGTGGTGCACCTTGACGACAAAGCCCACACGGTCCTGCTTGAGTCCTTCGATAACCCAGGCTTCCCAGAGCGGGCGAGATCGGTCGAGCGGAACCGAAGCAATTTCTGCTGCAACCTGCCCGAGCTCGCGCCGTCCGCCCGGTGCGGGTGCGGTGATCCTTCGAACGTGATTGTCAAGATCAAAGTCAGGGTCCTCAATCCAGACGGGGTGATGAAACTGAAAGGGAACTTCTACTAGGCGGCGACGAAACGGCGGAACTGCCTGCAGCCGCGACTCAATATGGGTTCGGAACTTCTCAAAGGAGTACCCGTCCACCATCGTCGAGATGTCGTAGATGCCGACCATGGCCACATGCATGTGGCCCGCAGGCGTCTCGAGGTAGAGGAAGGTGGCATCCATGCCAGACAATCGCTCCATGTTGTTGCCTTTCGTCTAGGGACGTGCCCTCCCTGCGGCTCCTATTCTTCCCTGAATTGAAACGGCATGCACCGTTAATTTCACTTCGGCTTGTGGCAACTCCTTCCCAGCACAAGACTCGGCCCCATGCGAAGAGTCCCCACTGACACAGCAGCAGGCCGGCACAGCCGCGCACTTCTGCGCCAAGGCCTGCTGCGTTCAGCGCTCGTCATCAATGCCTATCGACCAAAAAGGAACAGCCCAGCCCTTACGGTGCCCTCGTTTTTTGCGTCTTGGTTAGTGACCGAGGCAGCCCCCATTTTCTTGGCCCTGACAGCAGCACGAACTACTCGTGAGCTTGGTGGCGCGCTGCGAGATAGGGCTGAACGCTCAAAGGAATCAGGCAATGACTCAGAGAAGTTGCTCCAGCCGACTGGCTGGTTTGGGCTTGCGCTGACTGCTGCAGCGAGTCTTGGTGTAGTCGGACTGATCCGTCAGGCCCAGCAGTCTGCCGAGGAGTTAGACGCTGCACTCAGCACGTTGCTGTCGCAGGAAGAACTGCTAGCTGCGCCGCAGGCAGTGCGCCTAGGTGCACTGCTGCCGGTGATGAACGGGTCCAGCAGACGCCGCCGTACCCGCAATATCGTCTTCAATGAGCACATCAGTTCAGCAGGAAAAACGGTTCGCCTGAAGCTCGATGTTTACACCCCGCTCGAGGACCCAAAGCCTGATGAGAAGCGGCCCGCCGTGTTGCAAATCCACGGGGGAGCGTGGGTGCTTGGATCCAAAGACGAACAAGGAATTCCGTTGCTCAACCATCTGGCCGCGTGCGGTTGGGTTGGGTTTAATGCCGATTATCAGCTCAGCCCAAAGGTGAAATACCCGGGGCACCTCGTCGACTGCAAACAAGCCCTTGCGTGGATTCGTGAGCATGCCGAGGAGTACAACGTTGATCCCAACTTCATCGTGGTGACCGGTGGCTCGGCCGGTGGGCATCTCTGCGCACTAGTTGCACTGACTCAAAATGATCCCGCATTTCAGCCCGGTTTTGAGGCTGCCGACACTTCGGTGCAGGCAGCAGTGCCATTTTACGGTGTCTATGACCTGACCGACCGTGAGGGCCACAACGGCAGGCAGTTCACCGATCTACTCACTAAGACCGTCATGGGTGTCACCCTGAAAGAATCCCCCGATGCTTGGGCTGCATACTCGCCTCTTGATCGGATCACCGAGGAAGCTCCTCCGATGATGGTGATTCACGGAGACAAAGATGTCCTTGTTCCAGTCGAGGGTGCCCGCAGCTTTGCCGAAGCGTTGCGCAAAACTTCGAAGAGCCCAGTTGTGTATGCAGAGCTTCACGGAGCCCAGCATGCCTTCGAGATCTTCTCGAGTTTCCGCACGGTCAACGCGGTGCAGGCTGTAGAGCGATTTCTGAATCACATCCACACCGAGTACTTGCTTTCGCTAGAGAGCGGTATCTGACGTAACTTCAGAAACATGACACAGACAGAATCCTTTGATCCCGCAGCCGTAGCGGCCTACCAGTTTGGTGGGCAGGACATTCCTTGGATGATTGATCATTGGGGAGAGCACCGCTCAGAACATCCATTCTTGATCTGGGAACCCAAAGACGGCAGCGATCGCACCTGGACCTATGCCGAGTTTGCCGAGGCCACCAAGCAGGTGGCTGCCGGCCTGCACGCAAAGGGCGTTGGCATTGGAGACATGGTTCTGATCCATGCTGAGAATTGTCCCGAGGGCGTCATTGCTTGGTACGCATGTGCAAGAGTCGGAGCGATTGCCGTGACGACGAACACGCGCAGCGTACGCAGCGAGGTGAGCTACTTCATCGAGCAAACCGCATGCGTTGGGGCGATTACGCAACCCAAGTTTGCAGCTCTCGTGGCCGAAGCAGGCCCGGAACTCGGTTGGATTGTGGTTACCGATGACAACTCCGGCCTAGCGGCTACTGCAGATGAACTTGCCCATGGCCAGGACTCCTTTTCAGTCCTCGAAGGTGACTCCGCTGCAGCGCCCGTTCGCACAGCCGACCCCATGTTGCCCGCCGGTGTTCTGTTCACCTCGGGTACAACCTCCAAACCAAAAGCAGTGGTACACACGCACGCCAACATGTTGTGGGCTGGCAAAGTCAACCCCACCAATATTGATATGGGCGCAGATGATATCTATTTAGCCTCGCTGCCCTTCTTTCATGTCAACACGCAAGCCTGGGCGATCTGGACCGTGTTGGGTGTTGGCGGCACGGTGGTATTGCAGCCGAAGTTTTCTGCGAGTCGTTTCTGGGATGTCATCGCTAAGCATTCCGTTACCCATATCTCGCTCATTCCCTTTGTCATCAAGGCCGCTTTTGACTCCGGAATCCCCGAGAACCACACCGTCAAGGTGGGGGTCTTTGGCCTGATCATGCCGGTGCTTGATCAGATGATGGGCATGCGGGTTATTGCTGCATATGGCATGACTGAACTCGTTACCCACTGCATTCACTCAAACGACTTTGAGTCCTACCCCGACCTAGCTATGGGCAAGGTTTCACCCGGATATGAGTTCTTGATTGTCGATACTGATACTGGAGATCTCTGCAAAGAGGGTGAGATCGGCGAACTTTGGATTCGGGGCGTGCGTGGCGTCTCGGTGTTCTGGGAGTACTTCGGCAACCCTGAGGCAACAGAGAAGTTCTTCACCGAGGATGGTTGGGGTCGCACCGGAGACATGGTTCGCCTGCTTGCCGATGGCAACATTCAGTACTGCGACCGAGACAAAGACGCACTCAAAGTGGGCGGAGAAAACGTCTCGGCCCGTGAGGTAGAAGATGTGGTTCGCACCGTGCCTGGTTTGGCCGACGTTGCTGTTGTTGCCAGGTCGCACGAGATGCTCGACATGGTGCCCGTGGCCTTTGTGATTCTGGCTGACCCTGCGGCTGACCAAGACGCGATTTCTGCTCAGATCATTGAGGCATGCAAGCTTGATCTTGCAGACTTCAAGGTGCCCCGCTCGGTGTACTTCGTAGACGAGTTTCCAACAGCGGAGCTTGGCAAGATCTCAAAGAAAGACCTCCGCGAGATTGCTGATGCCCAGGGTGAATCCTGAGTTCTTCTTGCTCTAGATTTTTAACGGAGCACTGTTGCTAGCGCTTCGGCCACCGTTGAGGGGCCTGCAAGTGGCGCAAACCGAATGCCCAAGTGATCAGCTAGGGCGCGAGCATCTTCGGTGTCCTCAGCCGGAGCAAGAATCACCAGTTCCGAGAGTGCAGAGGCATCACCAACAGCATCTCCTCCGGTAGTTACCCGACAATCTGACAGTGCGAGTGTGATCTGTCTTGCGGCAGTGGATCGGGCAAGTTGCTGTGCAGCTGCGCGCATCGCGAGCGCCAAGTTCGTGACTCCGAATCCGCGCAATCGGAGTAAATCGCTCACGACTTGCTCTGGTGAACGCTGCTCCTGTTGAGCCTTGATCACAATTGCATCCTCGGCGAATGCAATGACGGAGCAGTCCGCACCACAGCGGTACACCACTGCTGCTGCGGCAACAGCGGCTGCCGCCAAGCGCTCACCGAACATCGAGCCGGATCGATCTACGAGCAAGCACAAGGCGGTGTCGGAGCGTTTCCAAGATTGCACGGCAAGGTCATCGGCTCGAACTGCCGTGTTGGTGGCCCGGCTCAGCATGATCGGGCCGAGCGATGCATCAAGGTCAATATCACCTGAGTGCTTGGATGCCGGAGCTACGAACAGGCGCCCAATGCCGCGTGTCGGGGAAGCACCCTTCTTTGCTAGGTCGACCACGACTCGGCCGGCAAGCTGTTGGGCAAGCTTGCGAAGTTGTTCGTCGGTGGCACCGTTCATGTCAGCGAGCAAGGCCAGAGCTTCGTCGGGGTCTTGGTCGAGTAGCTCCGAAAATGCTCCAGGGTCGAGCTGGCCGACCTCGGGGGAGACGTTGTCGAACTGCGGGTGTCGCGAGAGTTCACGCCTCGAGGTTGTCCTTCGGCCCGCCTCTGCAACTGCGCTGCGAGCCTGTTCTCCTTCTTTAATATCCTCAGTCTCTTGTCGCCCCCCGCCAGGCGGCGGGGTCAGGCTTTTTTCTGCGTATCAGCCGGTTCGGTTGCCTGTGGGCCAAAGTGGCGCTGCCAAAGTTCTGTAACGAGTTCCTCTGCCGTGCGTGATCCGCTCTCGTTGATTCGGATCCTTCCGGACAGCGCCAGCATTGCTGCATCTAGAGAAACGGAGGGGTCCTGGGTTGAGGTGCCTCGCAGCGATGCAAGCTCACGCAGCACCATGACAAAGTCAATGGCACCGCGTACTGATGAACCTGTACGAATCTCACTATGGGTTCGGGTGTCTCGAACCATGGCCACAGCTGCATGCATCGTGCTTGGGTCAATCGCGTCTGCGGCTTCTGGGGCAGCGGAGCGAACAATTTGTTCCTCGTCCGCAGCGTCTTGATAGCCCATTGCGAGGCGACAGCAGCGGTCATAGACCGCCGACGCAATTCGAGCTGTTCCCACAGAATCAAAAGGGTTCATGGCAGCGACAAGGCGAAAGCCGGGCTCGGCCTGGACTCGCCCCAATCGGGGCACGTGCAGTTCGGCCTCGCTCATGACGGTAATCAGCAGGTTCAGGGTTTCTTCGGGTATGCGGTTGATCTCTTCGATGTAGAGCAGAGCCCCCTGACGAAGAGCACTTAATAAGGGGCCATCTACAAAAGCCTCGGCTACGTAGCCCTCGGCGAGCACGATCGAGGGATCAAAAGCGCCAACTAGGCGAGCTGGTGTGAGTTCGGCATTGCCTTCAACAAACTCAAAACCTGAACCGGTGCAGCTAGCCACAGAGCGCAGCACTGTTGACTTTCCTGTTCCTGGCGGGCCCTCAAGCAGTAAGTGCCGCCCGGCAGCTAGAGCCGCGACTACAGACTCAAGCTCGCGAGTCCTTCCAACAACCGAAGTCGTCAGAAGGTTCAACAGTTCGGAGTCGTAACTTGGTTGCACAGTTGTTGGTTAGGCGAAGTCGATGACGCCACGGATGTTTACTCCGTTGCGCATGTCTGCGTATCCCTCGTTGACCTGATCAAGGGAGTATCGCTTGGTGATGAGTTCATCGAGCTTGAGTTCGCCTTCGCGATACATCGAGAGCAGCTGAGGAATGATTGCTCTGGGGTTCGAGGATCCATACACGGTGCCTTTGATCTCTTTATTCATCATCGACAACATAAAGACATTGAGTTGTGCATCGTTTTCGAGCAGCGGAGCAAGCCCCGTAACCACCAAAGTGCCCCCCTTCGAGGTCAACCCGAGTGCTGGCTCGATCATGTCGCCGTGCATCACTCCAGGGCACAGAATGACTCGCTCACACATATCGCCCCAGGTCAGATCTGGCACGGCGAGCAGTGCTTCTTCCACCGAGGAGTAGGTGTGCGTTGCGCCAAATTCCATG
>CANJEC010000031.1 GCA_947473395.1 Actinomycetota bacterium
CCGGAGTTCAGGATACGAATGAGGTGCTTTTTTATGCACTGCTTGGCGAACACATTGAAGAGATGCTTCCCATTGTCTACACACCGACGGTTGGGACTGCGATTGAACAGTTCAGTCACATGTTTCGTCGACCTCGCGGCGTGTATTTGAACGTCAAGAACACCGCAGATATTGACCGATGCCTAGCGGCCACCGGCCTTGGCCCGGACGATGTGGACTTGATCGTCGCTTCAGACGCCGAGGCAATTTTGGGCATCGGAGACTGGGGTGTTGGTGGAATCGACATTGCGATTGGCAAGTTGGCCGTCTACACGGTGGCCGCCGGAATCGACCCGACTCGCGTGCTCGCCGTAGGCCTAGACGTTGGCACCAACCGAGAGGCGCTCCTCACTGACCCTCGGTATCTTGGTTTGAAGCACGCTCGGGTTCGCGGCGAGGAATACGACAAGTTCATCGACACCTACGTGGCCAGTGCCTCCAAGCGTTTCCCGAATGCCATTCTTCATTGGGAGGATTTTGCTGCTCCTCAGGCTCGCGGGATTCTTGCCCGCTACGGGAAAGAACTCTGCACCTTTGACGATGACATTCAAGGCACTGCAGCAGTTGGGTTGGCCTGTGCGCTCTCGGGAGTGCGCGTATCGGGTGGCTCGCTCACTGATCAGCAGATTGTGGTCTTTGGTGCAGGCTCTGCCGGAGTTGGAATCGCCGACCTGATCTGCCTGGCCATGCAACAAGATGGTCTGAGTGCAGAACAAGCCGCTGCACGGATCTATCTCATTGACCGACCGGGACTGCTCACCAGCAAAATGGACGGGCTGCAGACCTATCAGGTGCCCTACGCCAAGGACCCAGACCTAGTCGAGTCTTGGCGCTCTGCCGAAGGCAAGCTCGGTTTGGCCGAGGTTGTGGCCAACCTGCATCCCACCATGTTGGTAGGAACCTCTGCTCAGACCGGAGCGTTCACTCAAGCAATCATTGAGTCCATGCACGCTGCTTGTGAGCGTCCCATTGTTCTTCCCATGTCCAACCCCACCGAACTTGCTGAACAAACACCGGCCAATATTTTGAGCTGGACTCAAGGGTCGGCTCTGGTCGCAACTGGTAGTCCGTTCGGACCAGTAGATCTTGACGGAACCACCTATCGCATCGGCCAAGCCAATAACGCCCTGTTGTTTCCGGGTCTTGGCCTTGGAACCATTGTGTGTCGTGCCGCCACGATGTCTGATGGGATGTTCTTGGCTGGGGCTCGTGCTCTAGCCAGCCTTGCTGACCCAGCGGATCACACCAAGGGTCTACTTCCACAGGTCACTCAGCTGCGAGAAGTCTCTGCAACCGTGGCTGTAGCAGTGGTGCAGGCCGCAATCGCCGAAGGGCTCAACCGAGTTGCCGTAGACAGCCCGATCGAGGCTATACAAGAAGCCATCTGGACTCCTAGCTACTTGCCGATTCGTCCTCGCTAACTCCAAATTGCAGTTCGGTCACTGAGCGGTACTCCTGCCCCGGCCGGAGCACAGCGGAGCCGAGTTCTGGATGATTCGGCGTATCGGGAAACATCTGCGTCTCTAG
This sequence comes from Actinomycetota bacterium, assembly GCA_947473395.1. GTDB lineage: Bacteria > Actinomycetota > Acidimicrobiia > Acidimicrobiales > Microtrichaceae > IMCC26207. The sequence goes on from CANJEC010000031.1 coordinate 1,567, forward strand.
ACAGAGCGCTCCGTGCTTGGTAAACGGTGCACCAAGCCCGTTGCCGGTATAGAACTGAACTGCGGGCTGATCAGTCCGAATGCGCATCCAGCGGCCGCTGCTAGGCGAATCAACTTGAGCGGCAAAGCGCAATCGCCCCGAAACTCCGTTCAGCTTGTAGCAGTGGTCAAACCCTGCTGGCCTGCCCATGAAGGCATCGACCAAGGGGGTGCGCTGGCGAAAATCAAACGCCGTGTTCTGTACCTCGTGCAGGTTGCCAGCAGGAAGCCCAGCCTCGTCAACCGGCAGAACCTGATCTGCGTCAATGCGTAGACGATGGCCGAAAATGGTTGCATCGCCCTCCAAGTTCCAGTAGCCGTGATTGGTCAGGTTGACCACGGTTGCAGCATCGGTTGCGGCGTCGTAGGTAATCCGAACTGTGTCACCTATGAGCTCATAGGTGGCCCGAACTCGCAGGTTGCCGGGGAACCCTTGATCGCCATCTGGGCTGTTCAATCCGAACGCAACGCTCCCACCTGCCGGTGTGTGCTCGTAGCTCAGCAGTTCCCAATTGAGGCGGCCAAACCCAGCGGGTCCGCCATGGAGTTGATTGGCTCCCTCGTTCGGTGTGAGCTTCACGACGTTGCTGTCTAACGCGAACCTAGCTCCGGCAATGCGATTGGCGTATCTACCCACCGAAGCACCTAGATAGGGATTCAGAGCCACGTCTTGGTACTGCTCAACCGAGTCAAGCGAAAGGTGGACCGGACCGAACGCGCCCTTTTTGTCGGGCATCTCTAGGCTGCGGATCGAGGCACCGTAGGACAACAAACCCAATCGCACCTGGCCATTGTGAAGTTCGCATTGTTCGATCTTCATACTGCGCTCGCCTGCTACGGTCGGGATTTCCACTTGACGATTGGCACTTGATGACTACAGAGATGCTGCATCGGATCCAATTCGGTCTGACCATCAGCTTTCACTTCATCTTTCCACCAATGTCACTCGGCGTCGGCCTTGTGCTGATTATTTTTGGAGTGAAGTCGGTCCAAACCAAAGACCCAAAATGGCGTCAACTCTCTATGTTCTGGGTCAGGATCTATGGGCTGATCTTTTCAATCGGGATTGCGACAGGCATTGTTCAGGAGTTCGAGTTCGGTACCAACTGGGCTGATTACTCGAGGTTTGTCGGAAACATCTTTGGCAGTCTGCTGGCAGCCGAAGGCATCTTTGCCTTTATGCTCGAGGGCGGATTTCTGGGGCTCATGCTCTTTGGTGGCTCAAAACTAGGGAGCAAAATGTGGCTGTTTGCCACCACCATGGTGGTGGCTGGCGCGACGTTAAGTGCCACCTGGATCGTGATGGCCAACTCGTGGATGCAAACCCCTCAGGGCTACGAGATCAAAGACGTCGGCTATGGCGATCAAGCGTTTATGACCAGCTTTCGCGAGGTGGTCTTTACCCCCTCGTTCGGCCCGAGGATTCTGCATGTCATAGCCGCATGTTGGATTGTCGGCACTTCGCTCGTCATTAGTGTGGCTGCGTATTACCTGCTCAAGAAGCGTCACGTTGAGCTAGCAAAAACAATGATCCGAGTTGCCCTGCCGATCTTTACAGTCCTAGCAGTTCTGCAGGTTGTTCTCTTTGGAGCAAACCAAGCTATTGAGGTTACGAATCAACAGCCAGAGAAACTCGCAGCCATGGAGGGTCTGTACAAGTCCACTACCTGCGCACCCATGTACATCATCGGGTGGACTGACCCCGACAACGAGACCACCACAGGAATATCAATCCCGTGTCTGCTGAGCTTTTTGAGCTACCAAGACCCGCAGGCCGAGGTCACTGGCCTAGAAGCGTTCCCGAAGGACGAATGGGCCAATGCCAGCCTGGTCTTTCAGGTGTATCACTTGATGATCGATCTGGGCATGCTCTTTATAGCCATCGGCGGACTTGCCTGCATCCTGTGGATCTGGAAGCGAAAGCTCTGGGATCAGCGTTGGATGCTCTGGATTCTTGTCTCATCCATCGTGCTGACTCAGATTGCAACCCTGTCCGGATGGTGGACTGCCGAGTTCGGACGTCAACCATGGGTTGTTTGGCAAGTGCTCAAGACCGCCGGTGCCGAATCGCCCAATGTCACGTTCAGTCAAGTTGTCTTCTCTATCGGCATGTTTGTTGTGCTCTACGCGATTGTGTTCACCATGTTCATCAGTTTGTTAAACCGGACGATCCAACAGGGGCCGCCTGAGCCAGAGGAAGAAGGGGCAAGCGAATCGCTTCCCGACTCCTTCGGCGAGATCTTCCGTCACCGCTCGCGTGTCTCTAGCGGAGGAGACTGATATGTGGCTGAATACCACTTGGTTTGTTCTGTACGTGGTCATCATCGCTGGCTACGTGATCCTCGACGGATTCGACCTAGGCGTTGGCATGTTGTCCCCCTTCTTGGCTCGTAACGACACTGAGAAGCGAATCCTGTTGAACTCCATTGGCCCAGTCTGGGATGGCAACGAAGTCTGGCTGGTGCTTGGAGGCGGGGCATTGTTCGCCGCCTTCCCTTTGGTCTACGCCTCACTCTTCTCGGGTTTTTACACTGCCATGATGCTGGTGCTATTCGTGCTCATTCTGCGCACTGTCGCGATTGAGTTCCGCTCCAAGCGAGAGGGTGCTCGCTGGAGATCCATGTGGGACTGGATCTTCTTTGCTTCCTCGTTCGGAATCACCCTGCTGCTGGGCGTTGCGCTTGGCAACGTGATCCAAGGCGTACCGCTGGACCAGGCCGGCAATATGGATGTCGACCTGCAGGGACTGCTGAATCCCTACGCCCTTGCAGTCGGGGCGACTGCCGTGGCCATGTTGAGCTTGCATGGCGCGATGTTTCTGACTCAAAAAGTTGAGGGGGAACTTCTTGACAGGATCACAAACCTGATCCCCAAGCTGATGGCAGTGTTCTTTGCCCTTATGACGGTACTCATGGTCTGGACGCTGCTGCTTGAAGAGGCAATCACCACCAATTACGAAGATCGCCTGTGGATTGGAATCTTCCCGCTGTTTGGTTTGCTCGCTGTGCTTGCTGGCTGGAGGTTCGTCTTGAAGAAGCAGTACCTGAGCGGGTTTGTTGCCTCTGCATGCATGATTGCTTTGCTCCTCGCGACGGTAGCTGCGGGCATGTATCCCGTGTTGATTCCTTCCTCTACGAACCCGGCCTACGACCTGACCGTCACCAATGCTGCAAGCGCCAGTGAGACTCTTACGGTGATGCTGGTGATCGCAGTTATCGGGATGCCGTTCGTCTTGATGTACACCGCCGGGGTCTATTTCTTCTTCCGAGGCAAAGTCCGACTGGACGAAGAGAGCTACTAATCGCCCTTTCGGTGATGGGCAGTTACGTTCATAGTCATGTGGCCACGCTCCCTGCTCGCTGAGCATCCGCAAGTTCGAACATGGGTTGGCATTTCAATCCTGCTGGGGCTGTTCGCTGCGGGGATTCTGGTGGCTTGGACGATTCTGCTTGCCGGCGTGATCAACGACGGGTTCATCAAGGAGCAAACACTCTCGGGCGTACTACCCACGCTTGTCCTGATGGCAGCTTTGCTTCTGCTCAGAGCAGTGTGCATCTGGCTAGCTGAGAACAGCTCACAACATGCCAGCGGCCTACTTCGCCGCAAGGTTCGCTCCGACTCCTTGGCGCATCTCATTGCTGTGGGCCCTGCCGGCCTGAGCGCGGAGCGCACTGCTGAACTGACATCAACGCTTGGCCAAGGGGTTGATTCGCTCGACGCCTATCTGAGCAGGTTTCTTCCCTCGGCTGCACTCGCAGTCATGGTGCCTGCTGGGGTCTTCATAACCATTGGGGTACTCGACCCATGGACCACCCTGATTTTGCTGTTCACGGGACCGATGCTGATTCTGCTGCTCGCTGTTATCGGCAGTCGAACACGGTCGTTGACGCAGCGACGCTTTGAAGAGTTGGGGTGGCTGAGCTCTTTTTACCTTGACATGATTCAGGGGCTCGCCACGCTGAAAGCCTTTGGCCGCGCAGAAGAGGGCGCCGAGATGGTCGAGCAAGTGAGTCGACGCTACGGCGAGGCCACTATGGATGTGCTCCGCACGGCATTTCAGACTTCGCTGATGATGGAGTGGGCGGCGACTGCGGCTACTGCGCTCGTAGCCGTACAGATCAGCTTTCGATTAATTCGCGGTGACCTGTCGTTTGATCTTGCCCTAGCCGTGCTCATGCTGACGCCGGAGTTCTTTGCTCCACTTCGGCGCCTTGCAATTGAGTACCACGCTGGCCAAGAGGGCAACGCTGCCTTAGAGCGAATCACAGAACTCAACGCCTTGCCCACCCAGACCCAATCAGCCAGCGCCGAGGGCCATGGATTGCCCAGCGTCGAAGTGAGCAGCATTGAATTGAGCGCGGTTGGATTCAGCAGTCTTGAATTGAGCAGCGTTGGATTTACTTACGCTGGGGCCGACTCGCCAGCGCTCGAACAGGTGAGCTTTGTCATTGAACAAGGTGAGACTGTTGCGCTGATTGGTCCGAGTGGTGCGGGCAAGTCCACCCTGGCAAAACTGCTCATGCAGTTCATGCAGCCTGACCAAGGTCAGATTCTGATCAATGGCCAGCCTGCGCAGAACCTGCAGCCAAGTGACTGGCGGCGGATCATCTCGTGGGTGCCCCAGCAACCTGCCCTCTTTGCCGGCACCGTCGCACAGAACATTGCATTGGGCAGGCCAGATGCCTCAATCGCTCAGATCACTCAGGCGGCTCGCGTAGCCTCGGCTCAGGAGTTTATTGAGGCGCTGCCCGATGGGTTCAACACACTCCTTGGCGAAAACGGACTACGCCTGAGTGGTGGCCAGCGCCAGCGTCTTGCCATTGCTCGGGCTGCGATCATGAACACTCCAGTCGTCTTGCTCGACGAGTTCACTGCTCACCTTGATGAAGACACCGAGGCTCAAGTCGTTGCCGCAATGTCAGCCCTGATGCAGGATCGAACAGCAGTCGTCATTGCACACCGGGCAGCAACCATTGCATCCGCGCAGCGGGTCATCAGCCTTGACGCTGGCCGAGTAATTCAGGGGCAGTTGTGAGTAGCACGCGTCGAGTGATCCACGCTGTCGGCGGCTACCGATGGTGGGTCGCCATAACAGCGCTGCTCAGCTTTGTCACCTTGGGTGCTGGCATTGGGTTGCTTGCCATGTCGGCGTTTCTTATCTCAAAGTCGGCTCTCGTCGACACAACAATCACTCTTGCTCTCATCATTTTGGGTGTACGCGTCTTTGCCACGACTCGCGCCGTATCTCGTTACGCCGAGCGCTATGTCGGCCACCTAGGCACCTTTAGAATCCTGACCCGCATTCGCATCTGGTTCTTCCGCGGAATTGAACCCCTTGCACCAGCAGTACTGATGCAGCATCGAAGCGGCGACCTGCTCACAAGGATTCTTGCCGACATCGACACGCTGCAGGACCTGTACTTGCGTGTGCTCGTTCCACCAGTTGCCGCAGCACTTGCAGTCAGTCTGGGCTGCATTCTGCTAGCCGGTTTTAGCCCTTGGTTGGGCCTTGCACTCTTCGTCTTTGTTTGCCTCTGCGGCATTGCCATCCCGCTTGCCATGCATCGGCTCACCCGCAGTTCCTCTGGCAGTCTGGTGCAGGACCAAGCCAACCTAAATGCGACGCTCGTAGAGGGCATAACGGGTATCGCCGACCTGGTTGCCTTTGGCCGAGAGGACCTCCTGCTGGGTCGAGCCGAGCACATCACCGAAGCGCAACAGCCGGCACGCAAACAACTTGCTCAAGCCCGCGGAATCGCCGCTGGCCTGACCGCATTACTCGTGGGTCTTGCTGCTTTGACTGTGCTTGGGTTTGGGGTTTCACTGGTAAGTGGCGGGTCGCTCGAGGGTGTGTACTTGGCAATCTTGCCGCTGATTGCCATTGCAACTTTTGAAGCCGTAGGCCCACTCAGCGCTGCCTATGAGCACCTTGATAGAAGCCGTGCTGCTGCGACACGACTTGTTGAGCTTGTCGATACGCCTGCCTCGATACTCGAGCCCTCAATATCAGCCAAACTCACTCTGAACCACAACACATCTGCCGCCCTGACCGTGGTTGATCTCACCGTGACCGACCTGAGCTTTCGCTATGCAGAGGGCGATCCGCTGGTCCTGCAGCAGGCCAGTGTGCAGATTCCAGCCGGAAGCTTTGCAGTCATCACGGGGCCGAGCGGATCTGGAAAGTCAACGCTGTGCAACCTCTTGCTGCGGTTCTGGGAGTACTCGCAGGGATCAATCCAACTCAATGGATGCGAACTCAATCGCCTTGGCCTAGACGAGGCGCGCTCCGTGGTTGCACTCGTGGCACAGCATGACCACTTGTTTGATACGACACTGAGAGACAACTTGCTGCTCGGTGATTCTCGAGCAGATGATGAGCGCTTGCTAGAAGCTTGCGATGCAGTTTGTCTGGGCGACTGGGTGCGAGCACTCCCAGCAGGACTCGAGGAGCGAGCAGGCGAGAACGGCAATCGACTCAGTGGTGGCGAGCGGCAACGAGTCATGATTGCACGGGCACTGCTGACTGAAGCTCCGATTTTGATTCTGGACGAGGCAACCGAGCATCTCGACCAGGAGATGCAACTAGAGGTACTCCGGGGGGTTCTGAGTTGGCGCTCGGGCCTGACCACCATCATGATCACGCACGAGGCCCCGAATATTTCGGGGATCGACCTGCGTCTGCAGTGCAGCAAAGGAACGCTCCGTGAAATCTAAGCCCGCCGACCCAGCACTGCCCTGCTACCAAACACGATCGCTTCCGTCCCGATGACGAGCTTTGTTCCGCGCTCTGCCGAGGGGTGGCGCGACCCATTCTCGATGTATGCCGACCTGCGCGATAACGACCCGGCACATCACGTGGTGGACGGGAACTACTGGGTGCTCTCACGCCATGCTGATGTCATTGAGGCTGCCCGAGACACCGAGACATTCTCATCCGCTCAAGGCCTGACCTTTACCTACGATGACCTTGCATCCGTGGGCCTTGACGAAATCGCCCCTATGGTCTTTCTGGATCCACCTGATCACACCGAGTTTCGACGCCTTGTCGCTCGTGGTTTCACTCCTCGGCAAGTAACGAGCATTGAGCCAGAGGTACGTGAGTTTGTGGCCTCACGCATTGAGGCGCTTTGCGCTAGCGGCGGCGACGACACCCGCGACATTGTGGCCGAACTGCTCAAGCCTCTTCCCACCATGGTGGTCGGACACTATTTGGGAGTTCCCGTCGCGGACCGAAGCAGCTTTGATGGCTGGGTAGAGCAGATTGTCGGCGCTAGCGCTACGGGAAATATTTTTGATGCCATGGAAACAGTCGCTCAAGTGATCGAGTATTTCACGGCGCTTGTAGAGACCCGACGAGTGTCACCTGGGGAGGATGTCATCTCTGAGTTGGTGCAGGCCGGGGATGGCGCCGCAGTCGACCCTATGAGAATCCTTGGGTTTGCATTCACCATGATGACCGGCGGAAACGACACGTCAACGGGGATGCTCAGTGTCGGCCTTGAGCTACTTTCTGAGCAACGCGATCAGTGGGGACTACTAGTGGATCAGCCCGATCTGATTCCCAATGCAGTCACCGAGTTGCTGCGACTGAGTAGTCCCGTGCAAGGGCTTGCTCGCACCACCACTCGTGATGTTGACCTGCACGACAAGGTGATCCCCGCACAGACCAAGGTCATGCTTCTGTATGCCTCGGCGAATCGGGATCCACGTCAGTTTGGGCCAACTGCTGCCGATCTTGATGTCACGCGCCCGGCGGGGCCCATCCTTACCTTTGGCCATGGAGCGCACTACTGCTTGGGTGCCGCAGCAGCTCGCCTGATGGGTCGCGTCGTGCTCGAAGAACTCACTGCCCGATGCCCCGACTTCTCTGTTGACGCACAACGAGGCAGGTTCTCGGCTGGGCACTTTGTTCGCTGGTATGAGTCCCTACCCTTCGACCCGTACGGACACAGCTAAAACCAACACAGGGCGTCCACCTAGCGGGTTGGTTTGGCCAATCCAGCTTCTGCAAACAGTGCTTCGAGGAGTTGGTCATGGCGCCCGGCCAGCAGGTCACCCACTGGGTCTGCGCTGTACTCAAGCAGGTGATCAACATCTAGATTGAACACCGCCCGCATGGCAAGAATTCGGTCTCGCTCGGGGCTCCGCTCCCCTTCTAGGAACTGCCCCGCAAGATTCATCTGGCGAATCCCGCGCACCCGCTCAGGCAGTGTCAGTCCTACCAGAAGAATCGCCGGAATCAGAAAGGTGAGCAGTCCAATCAGGAGCGCTGTGCGATGAATTGCCTCGGCCCCCTGTGCACCTAAGTCTGCCACGTTTCCTCCGGTTACTTCGCCTGAACTTTGCAGCGCACTCGCAAGGTTGTCGCCAATCACGGGTACTGATTCAACAGCGCCAGCAACGGCACCAAAGCCAGTTTGCACGGACTCCCCTGCGCTGCTCACTCCGGTCGCAAGGACAGTGATGCTGTCGATGCGCTGGTACACCGAACGGCCCATCCAGACAAGAAACAACAACATCAGCAGCACCGCAACATCTCGGGCGATTCGCTCTCGACGACGGTCTGCAACCTCTGGGTAGAGCTTCACTGCCATAGGACCTCCAAGTTGAAGTCCTCATTCTTGCGGAGAACTCAGGCAGTAGAGGTTTGGCAGTAGAGGCAAGGAAACCCTAAGGGGAAACCACCCCAACCCAACCCGAGGTTGGCGAGAAGCTTGGGAACGTGGTGTTCAGAACATCGCTGCTCGCACCGAGGCGCCGCGCTAGCAACTCCGATAACACTGTTCGGTAATCGGTGGTCACCCGAACGTCACCCTGATCAAGTCCTTGTTCACTCAAACCCTGGAAGTCTCCGTAGATACCGCCTGTGACTCCCCCTCCAATGACCATCATGGGAAAGGCTCGACCGTGGTCGCATCCGCCTGAGGAATTCTCATAGGCGCGTCTGCCAAATTCGCTGACCACAGCAACGGTCACCTTTGATCCGGCCGCACCGAGATAATCGAAGAACGCACCAATGGCAGTATCAAGCTCACTCACTTGGGTGTACATCCGCGCCGTGGTGGTCGCCGCTGTTCCCATTGCATCGTGGGTATCCCAGTCATGCATTTCTGCATGCGCAACTTCCATCGGGAATCCAGCTTGCAGCAGACGGGCGATGGGCCACAGGTTGCGGGAAATCTCGGTATCAGGGAAAGAAGCTGGCCGGTCGGTGCTCGTAAGAGAAGAGACTTGCGCAATGGTGCCGACGGTTGGATCAGCCCATGGCGTCAGCGCAGGATGCACCCCTGCACGGTGATACAGATCAGTTGTGCTCGCAGTAACAGTCTCGACTGACGGGCCCCAGGGCAGCAAAGACAGCGAACCAAACCCGGATGCAGCAACTGCTGTTCCGCCTCGAAGCGAAGCCGGCAGTCCTCCACCGATAGCCACACAACGAAGAGGGTGATCTGACGCGCCCGCCGTGGCGTTCATCCAGCGACCGGCCCAGCCCGTTGGTGACATGTTGGAGTTGACGACACCGCCTTCAAGGAAGGACTGCGCATCGAAATGCGAGCGAGAGGAGTTCATGACTCCAGTGGAGTTCACTACGGCCAAGCTGCCCTGGTTGTACATGCCCGAGAGCCGAACCGCTGCCGGGTGCAGGGCGAACTCAGAGTTGCTGTGAGCGCCACCTAACGCCAGAGCGCTTTGCTGCGGAACTGCAATTGAGGGCCGCAGCGAGTAGTACTCGGGGGTTGCCACAGGAGCGAGGAGTGACAGACCGTCCATTCCTCCACGACAGAAAATGACCAGCAGAGTGTTTCCCGAACCAGTGGCTGCAGAGGTGAACGAACCTGTTGCTCCCGCTAGTTGAGTGTTCAGGAGCGATGCTGATCCGGCAGCGGCCACCGCAATTCCGGAGTTGCGAAGGAACCTACGCCGGGTGAGCCCTGTTAAGGCGGGTTCTGTTGGGGTGAACGTCTGTTGAATCGGTGTTTGGTGAGTCATGGTCTGAGGCCTCAGGCTGTCTGGAACTGTGGTTGTTGCATGAGTTGGCCGAGCAATTTGGGTGCGACCCAGCGATTCCCGTTTGCGGTGATTGGTGTTGACGCAACCCGACCAACAGAGACCAGCATCCGCTGCTTGCCGGCAGCATCTAGGGGGACGCCCAGTCGCTGAGCGGCAGCGTCAAGCCACTCGCCCACTGTTGATCCGGTCGTTGAGCCGCCCGCAGGTCCGGCCACCCATGCGGGAAGGCTGTTCCAGTCTCTGACAAACCCGGGAATGTTTCCGTTGCCTAGGTACGTTGCAAGGTTCCAGCGACTAATCATCGAGCCAACGCTGACCCAGGCTGCATCTTTATCTGGGTAACCATCTGGGGTTGGCCAGTGGTGCGGCATTGCACTGAGCGCAGTGAGAATGCCGTGGAAGTTCCACTTGGTGTCCTCTGCTGTCTGCCGATTGAACGGGGCATCGCCAGTTGCTCGGAGTCCTGCTGCAAGAAGCTCGAGCGGTCGGCGAATCTTTGCATCGGCTGAGCGAGCAAACTCTTCCGAGGTCAAGATGGTGCGCAGAGTGGGAGCAATTGCAGTGTCATGTGTCAGGTAGGCATCACGAGCGGCTAGAACGACTGGATCATTTAGCCCAATGTGTTCGCCGATAAAGCGAACGCAAAGCTTGTGAGCTAGCCGCTGAGCAGTAACGCGATGACGTGCCAGGTGGTTCAGGAAGGATTCACCGGCGGCCTGTCCCGTCAGGGATCCTCGGGACCAGCCCAAGACAGTTGTGGATCCCGATGCAAATGGCCCGAGAGCATGGCGGGCGGAGTTAAAGGCAAAGGTTCCGCTCCACTTATCGGTCAGCGTCCAACCCGAGAACAGATACGACACAGCAACGACATCTGCTTCGCTGTAGCCGCCGTTCACTCCAACGGTATGCAACTCCATAAGTTCGCGTGCGTAGTTCTCATTCGGTACGCGGCCGCGGTCTGCGCGGCTGGTGCTTTGATCCAAGTAATTCAGCATGGCGCCAGATTTAGCTACAGCCGCCAGAAGGTCAGAGAACTTGCCAAGTGCATGCGCTCGAATGACATCACTGTCGTAGGTGGGGCAATGGTTGCGAGCGGCATCGTTGTTGACGTCCACATTCAGGTGGTCCCACCAGAACCCAACAGTTCGTTCAAAGAGTTGACGCTCTGAGATGACAGCCCTCAGTGCGGTGGAGAGCGGCAGATCTACTACGACTCGCCACTCTTGGCCACGGGCAGTTATCTGAGCTGCGCTGCCTCTTGACCACTCATAAAAAGACGTTGCATCGGCCACCGCAGGATCGGCAATTGACAGATGATTGAGCTGTGAGTCAATCCAAGCTGTGGCACCGAGCGCACCAATCTGCGCCAGGACAGCTGGGTTCGGGCCAAACGTCAGCCGCTTAGCCACATGCCAGACAGCAGGAGTTGCCCAAGTCGTTGGCCAAGTGGGAAGGCTTGTGGCAGAGCCCGTCGGCGGGGCGACCGTAGTTGGGACTGCAGTAGTTGGAGCTGCAGTAGATGGAGCCGAGCGAAGCCTGGCTGGGCGGGCACCTTCTACCGCCGATTCGGCGGGCGGTCCGGGAGCGCAGGCACTTGCCAGCGCTGCTGCGCCAGCCGCTAGGCCTCCGAGCAGGGCACTGCGCCGAGTTGGCGTGGCCTCTGTGGGTTCATCAAGTTCGGCTATAGACACTCATAGGGTTTCGGCAGTCCTGAGAACTCCCTTGAGTATCCCAAAGTGAACTCTTTAAGAACTTGGGTGCCAGAACCTCACATCATCTGGGAACCAGATTCAGACTGTGCTCAAACCTGCAGACTTGAGCTTGCGGTCAATAAAGGAATACACGTCACCATGCACCACGTGGCCCAGATGGCCACCAGGAAACCAAAGTATTTCTGGGCGATCCCAGTGTTCCCAGAGGGGGGCGACTTGGTCCACAGGGTCAATCAATTTGTCCGCTAGCCCGCCAACAATTGCACGCGAGTGCACTGGAGTACTCGGGGTAAAGCTCAGTGGTGAGACCACCGAATGAAGCTGCCGGGACTCTTGCATGAAGGGCATCATGAGCTCACGCAGGGCCGGCGGCGACTGCTGCACAAACAGCCCAGGAAAGTCCGTAGCCGGGATAATCGGGAGCACACACTGCAGGGGATCTTCTTCTAGCCCAGCCACTAGGGCTGCGATGTACCCTCCCAGCGAGACTCCAAGCAGCCCAATCCCGGCCGGCTCTTGGGTGCGAATCCAACCAAGCAGGCGACGAACGTCCCAGGCCGCTTGGGCAATTCCGTTGACGTTGTCGAGCACATCAAGGGTCGGAAACCTTGCCTCTGCGCTCTTGGGGGCCTGTCGCGGTCCGTGGAGCGGAAGGATGACGAGCAGTACGTTGCATCCCAATTCGGCATACAAGTGACGAACCCTGAACGAGCGCAAGTCTGTATCGGCACCTTGCCCAGTTCCGTGAATACAAACCACCCAAGGTCGGCCTCCAGCCTTGTGACGCATCACGGTGGCACGGCCCAAAGAGTTCTCTTGGTACTGCATCCATCGCTGTCGGCCCGG
>CANJEC010000032.1 GCA_947473395.1 Actinomycetota bacterium
ACGCTGATGACGCGTGCGCCTCAGAAGCTTTTTGTGTTTTTTCTTTCGCATGCGCTTGCGGCGCTTTTTGATAAGTGAGCCCATGGCGCTGTTGACTCTAGGTGCAGTCAGCCCTCGGACTCAAAACGTAGTTCCGTGACCGTTGCTATTTTGCAAGATCTGCTGCGCAGCGAAGCATCCAAAAGCGCGAGTGCTGTCGCCCAATTTTCGCAGGACTTGCCCTGTCGCGTCCTGTCTAGACCTGCAGAAGACGCAGTGCACCTGACTGTTTCAAGCCTTGGTGCCGCAATCCAAGCAGTAGTCCGTATGCTTTGGGTCAAGCTGCGAGATACTTGTTACCTCATGTACTGCTCTAGGAGACCTTCGCTCAGATGATGCCGATGCGTACAACTTCTGTGGCTCTCGATCAACGAGAAGCCCCGACCCCTGTGGCCGAGACGCGTCGATCGATTCGGCTCACCAAGGTCCAGACACTGATTGTTGTGGCCTCGATGCTCGTGACTGCAGCAATTGCTGCGGCTCTCGCTCTGACCAATCCGCCGATCTTCGAGACATCACGCTCGATTCTGGTCCTGTCAGGTGCGAACCCCAATGACAATGAGGTTCTGACGCGAGCACTCGAGAGCCTGCTCACGTCGAAGGGTTTAGCGGCCGAGGTGAAGCGCCGCGGCGACCTACCCCAGTCCATTGATCAGATCTCTGCCATGATCAGCGCAAGTCGCAAGCCTGAGTCGGCATTTATGGATGTCGTCGTGTCGAACCCAGACAAATCCGTGTCCGAGCAGGTCAGCGCTCAGGTTATTCCGGCGCTGTCAGGTGTGTTCGAGAGTGCGCAGCAGGATCTGCCAGTAGAGAGCCGAATAACTGGTCCGATTTTTCAGGAAGTTTTCGCTCGACCACTTCAGTCAACCTCAACCTTCCCGCTTTGGTTCGCCATTCTCTTTGGGTTGTTACTCGGTGGCCTTGTTCCGTTCTTATTCTTCGTCATCCGTAATCTTCGACAGCCAGTTGTTGAGTCATCTCAGGACGTCACTGATGCCATTGACTTACCGATCCTGGCAAAGGTGGCTCCGCTGAGTGCTAGAGGTGCAAACCCTCAAGACACCATTGCCGGTGTGGTGTCGGCAATAGAGCGACTGAGTTTGAATGAACCTGTGCATCGCCTCGTGCTCGTCGGTTCAGATGAGGGCGTGAATCGGGCCGAGATTGCGCTAGCCCTAGCTTGCATGGTTGCTCGTAGCTTTGGTCAGCCAGTGGCACTGATTGATGCCGACTTGGACAATGGCATTCTCACCTCGATGCTGGGTGCAACCGACAGCGCTGGGCTTGCTGAGTGTCTCGCCGGCCAACTCGATGCCGAGGCATCGCTTGCTCCGTTATCGCAACTTCGGGTGCCTGCAGTTGTCGAATCTATGCGACCTCCAGATGGCATGGTCAGATTCCTTGGGGTCGGGGTTGACACCAGTCGGAACGTGCTCAAAATGCGGTCCAGTTTCCATCGGGTACTTGAGGCACTTGCAGGACGGTACGTGGTGATCGTGAACGGTCCGACTATTCCTGGGCCTGTTCCTACTGCGCAGGTACTCTCGCTGGCTGACGCCACATTGATGGTGGTGACCGAGGGCGTCACGACATTGACTGATGCACAGGCAGCAGGGGACACACTTCGCTCGTTCAGTTCTGGAGCTTCAGGCATCATCGTGCTGCGTCAGTGAGCACGTGGCTACGGCGTGATCTGTGATGACTGAGGATGATTCTGGGGGACTGCAGCCGGGCGAGGCTAGTGCGGAAGCCTCGCGGCCGGACCTCATCGGCGAATTTGCGGCGTCTGGACTCGTTGATGCCGAAGGGGCTGCCCTCGGTGACCAAGAGACTCAAGATGCCGGACCGAACCCAGAATCAATTGGGACTACTGCTTCGCGCGGGTTTCTCTGGGCCAACGTCGGGGTATTCACCCGCTACATGTCGGCGTTACTCCTTGCGGCGGTACTTGCACGAACGCTCAGCACGGCTGACTATGCAGTCATGGTCACCCTCATGGTGGTCACGTTTTACTTCGATAACGCGCTGGATCTGGGAATGGGTGCGGCTCTTGTTTATGAACAAGAGACGGGCATCAGCGAGCGGGTACAGGTTGCGTTTACTGCGAACCTAGGTGTCACTGCAGTTCTAGCCGTCTTGTCCTTTTTTGTGGCTCCGCTGATTACGGCCTATTACCACCTTGATGGCTACACGAATATCTTTCGAGCGCTCACCGTCGTAGTCATCCTGTCGGGGCTCACCACCATCCCTTGGTCGCTGTTCATGAGGAGCATGAACTTCAAAGCCCGCGCAGGAGTCGAGGTGTCACGCGACCTGACCCGCGTGGGAGTCACCCTGGCTCTTGTTGCAGCGGGTAAGGGTGCCTGGTCCGTCATCCTCGGCATGATTGCTGCTTACTCAGTCTGGTTTGTGCTGACCTGGCTGGTCGTGCAGTTCCGGCCACGGCTTCGCTGGAATTTGGTGATCGTGAAGGAACTGTTCGCCTATGCCTGGCGCATGGCTGGCACTCGCCTGCTAGGAGTACTGGCCCTGAACGGTGACTACATCGTCGTTGGGAACCGCCGTCCAGATCAGTACCCCATGTATTACCAAGCCTTTCGACTGCCAGAGTTCATTCTGGGAGCACAGCTCAATGCGATGTCAGCTGTGCTGTTTCCGATGTACTCACGCATTCGCGCTGAAGGCCAAGTGGCAATGCGAGACGCTCTCTACAAGGCGCTTCGCCTAGTAGCCCTGTTTTCTATTCCTGTCGGAATCGGACTAGCGCTCGTGGCTCGTGATGGCATCTTGTTGATGTACGGAAGCGACTCGGCGGTCTCAGTTCAGACCATGCAGATTCTTTCGGTAACAGGCTGCGTAGTTGGGCTGGGATATGCCACAGGGGATCTGCTGTTCGCGATAGGTCGACCAGGGGTGATGGTGCGAATTAACTCCGTGATGGTCCCGGTGATGCTTGGAGCCATGTGGATCGTTGCTCCCTACGGAATTGTCTGGGTTGCAACCGTTCACTTGGTGACAGCAGTGGTGTTCACGATCATTCGCCAACTCGTCGTGAATCGCATCGTTGACGCAAACGCACTCGTTGTTGTCAAAGCGCTCATCCCAGGCGTCATCGTGGCGCTCTGCGTCCTTGCCTGCGCACTGCCAGTTCGCTTAGCGACTCAGGCAGGATTCGTGTCGATGCTGCTCATTGTGCTCGCAGGAGGAGTTGGTGGTCTGATTGGAATCGGGCTCAGCCGCTCTGCTCGCTATGAGCTTCGTGACGTGGTTTCAAAGGTCCGCGGCTAAGCAGTTTCTTTGCCATGGCTTCGCAGCGGGTGGCTCCTACTCTCAGCCTTTGCTGTGTCCTAGCGGCTTGAACAAGGGCGACCCCTCTGGGTCCGACACCCATTCGACAGCGGACGACTTCTCTCTGCGTGTCAGACCAGTCGGCTTTGTACGACTCGTCTCCTCGGAGCAAGTCATACTCGGCGAAACCCTGTGAGCAAGCCCACTGCAAAATATCTGCCCTCAGCACAGATCCGCTGCCGCGCCACTCGCGTTCGGTTCGCCGACCTGCCTGATAAAACGCCAGAGAGTTCCCACAGAGCAGATCAAGCTCAGTAGCAATCACGTCGCCCTCGGCAGAGACGAGTTCGTGGATGATGACCGATTCACTCGCCGCACCGGCTAGGGCTGCTGCGCGAAAGCGGTTCCAGCCATCGAGAAACGAGGACTCCTCTGACCATCGACTGTCGTGGAGTTCGGCTAGGCGGTCCAAAGCCGAGGGCATGTCGTCTGTGGGTACTCGCCGAAGGTAGACCCCTTCTCGAACGAAGCGCTTTCGAGTGCGCGAAATCGTGCTGCGCACTTGGCCTGCTCGGGCTGCAAAGTACTCTGCGCTATCGGCGGGCAACTTGGTCCAAGGCGCTGCAATACGCGCAATCTCATGCGAGCGCAACGCCTGAGCCAATGCCCCTGTTGCTGCGAGGCCGTCCAAGTCGACCACTCGAGAGCCCGACCGCTGCAGCCATCGCATCACTAGGGCCAGCACCTCGGCTGCGTGATCAGGTAGGGCAATCAGGTCGAGGTGATCAGGCGCCAACGTTCCTTGGCCTACACAGCGCACTCGTTCCACAGCGAGTGCCCTTGGGCCTACCGTGTCAATTTGAAACGCAGCGCCCCCAACAAGTTCAGACCCGGCAAAACAGCAGAGCAGTGCGGGAGTCCCCTCTGCGGCATGGTTGATCCACCAGCTCGACAGGAACGGTGAGCTCAATTCTTGTTGATCAAGGAGCTCATCCCAAGCAGATTCGAGCGCTCCTAGTTGGTGTCGAATCTCCAAGCGAAGGAATGAGCGAGTCGGAGTCGGCGGAATTGTCACCCGTGGAGTGTGTCTGAGGAACGTGGGGATCGCCACCCGAATCGAGCGGAACTGTTACCGAAATGCGCTTTACAAGAGTGAAAACCCTCTTCAGATGCTTCAAACCATTGAATTCGGGTGGTATTACCTAGCTGTTTCCGGGGATTTCGCAAAAAGCGGCTTGACGATGAACTAAGTCACACGTTTACTAGTGGGGTGCGAAACATTCGATGGATGTTTCGGGCGGAAGAAAAAGCGGGCGCTGGATACTGGGCTACCAGTGGAAATGTAATGGGGGCAATATGCTGAAATACCCTGAAGCGGGTGAGGTCTCCACGAAACGGCGAATTCTGCGTTTCCAAGGTGCCGCAGCCAAAGAGGCCGCCGCAGTTGATCAACCTTCTGATCCTCAAGTCATTGATTTGCGAGATGGCCGAGAGACTGCTCCTACTGCGTTAGCTGCGGCCTCAGTCTCCATTTTGCCATTGCAGCAGCGCCGAGCTGTAGGACGCACGCTGGTGCTCCTCGGTCACCTGTTCGACTTTCTTGCCCTGCTTCTTCCGCTGACGCTTGGCTACCTCTTTCTGAATGATCAGATTTCAATGAAAGTCGTGGTGTTGTTCGCTGCAGTTGGAACTGCCTTGTTGTGGCCAACTGCTCGCCGGGGCCGTCACGCTGTCGCTCCGAGCGAAGGCCTAGCTTCGGTAGTTGCTCGCCTCGGGCTTGCGCCAGTGGTCACGCTCATCATCGTATCGATTGTGAATCTGGGCCGATTCGGCATGCCGAGCGAGTCCATTGACGTATTCGTGATTGCACAGATCGTGCTTGCGACCGTCCCGCTTGTGTTGCTGGGGCGCTTGGTGAGTTTCAGGCTTGTGGCCGCTGCTCGATCCAAGGGGTATGACCTTGAGGATGCGCTGATCATCGGGATTGGTCCTATCGGCTTGGATCTAGCCCAGGCCCTGCTCGACACACCCTCGTTCGGTCTTGTTCCCTGTGGGTTCGTGGACCGCTTCCAAGAGGAACTACCGCTGCCAATTCTTGGTCGCCCAGAGAACCTGCCAGAGATCCTTGAGCAAACCGGAATCCGCCACGTGGTGCTTGCCTTTGGTTCGGCAGGCGAAGAAGAACTCGTCAGCATCATCCGCCGCTGCCAAGACCGCATGGTGCAGTTCTACGCAGTGCCTCGCCTTTTCGAACTTGGACTCTCGGCTGGCGATGTCGGCTACGAAGTCTCGGGTCTGCCGCTGGTGCCAGTTCGTCGCCCAGGCATGTCCTGCAACATGTGGCCAGCAAAGCGAGCCTTTGATCTGGTCGCTGCTTCGGCGCTGTTCTTGCTTACGCTGCCACTCTTGGTTGGCTGCGCACTAGCAGTCAAGCTCACGAGCCGAGGCCCTGTGTTCTTCCGTCAGGTGCGAATCGGAGTGGGTGGCCGCCCATTCGAAATCCTGAAGTTCCGTTCGATGAAGGTGAACGATGAGTCCTCGACTCAGTGGTCAGTCGAGGAAGATGACCGGGTCACCAAAGTGGGACGCTTCTTGCGGCCAAGCCACCTTGATGAGCTACCTCAACTCATCAACGTATTACGCGGCGAGATGTCACTAGTTGGGCCTCGCCCGGAGCGTCCGCACTTTGTCGAGCAGTTCAGTTCAGAGATCGATAGCTATCAGTACCGTCACCGTGTGCCCGTTGGCATCACCGGTTGGGCTCAAGTCAACGGATACTGGGGCGATACCAGCATCGAGACCCGAGTTCGGCTTGATAACCGATACATCGAGAACTGGTCACTCTGGCGTGACCTTGTGATTGGTCTGCGTACCATTCCCACCCTGCTAGGCAAGCGTCGCTAGAGAATCGAGATCAGGGTTGAGCCACCCAATTCGGGAGGTCAACTGCTTTCAACTCGACTCATGGCTAGAGTTCTCGCTGCTTGAAACTGCTCGTCATTACCTCACGCTTTCCCTATCCGCTTGAACGCGGCGACAAGCTGCGCGCGTATCACCAGATTCGGCAACTCTCCCAGCAGCACGAGGTGACCCTGGTGGCCCTGTCTGAGGGTGCAGTCGACCCCGAAGCACTACAGAAAGTCGCTACTGATTGTTGTAGCAATATTCAGGTGATTTCTAGGTCTCGCCTGACCACAGTCTGCTCCACCTTGTTAGCGGTCCTGCGTGGTCGGCCGCTGCAGGTGGGGTATTTCTCCTCAGCCGCAGCAGCAAGAAAGATCGATCGGATCATCGCAGAGGAACAGCCTGATCACATCTATTGCCAGTTGATCCGTACCGCCTCGTTTGGCCGTGCGAGCAAGGTTCCTCGAACGCTTGACTACCAAGACGCGTTTAGTGCCGCCATGCAACGTCGGGCAGACCAATCCCCAGCTTGGCTCCGTTGGATTTTTGCCTTTGAAGCGCGAAGGATTGCTCGCTATGAGGAGCAAGCTTTCGGCTGGTTTGATTCCCAGGTGATTATCTCGGAGCAAGATCGTGACTTGCTGGGCTTCCCCGGCTCGGAACAGGTCCAGATTGTGCGCAATGGGGTAGATACCGATTTCTTTTCTTCTCGGAATACTCCTGCAGATCAGAGCGACCTGCTCTTTGTCGGAAACATGGGCTACCCGCCAAATGTGAATGCGGTTACCACCCTGGTATCTGAGATCCTTCCGCTAGTGCGGCGTGCACGGCCTGAGACAGATCTGCTGATTGCGGGGGCGCGTCCAACCAAGTCGGTGCAACAGCTCCAGGGGGTTGGCATCGAGGTGAGCGGCTGGCTAGACGACATCCGGTCCGCGTACGAGCGGGGAAGAATCATGGTGGTGCCACTCGTGATTGGAGCGGGGCTGCAAAACAAGATTCTGGAGGCCATGTCCATGGGGGTTCCCTGTGTGACCACCGAACTGGTGAATCGCGCAATTGGTGCAGTCCCCGGCGAGGAAATCTTGATTGCATCTACTGCCCAGGAATTTGCCGATCAGACATTGCAGCTCCTGACATCGCCAGAGTTGTATAGCCGTATCTCTAAAGCTGGACGGCAGTTGGTTCAAACTCGCTATAGCTGGCAAGCAGTCGGGGACAGCCTCATTTCGGCTTTCTCTGGGAATGTTCCCGAATGAATTATTCTCTGGCTCTGGCTCTGGCTCCGCTTCCACCACTGGCAGTAGCAAATCCGAAAAGGAACGTGACATGAAACGCCTAGTTCAGAGTCTGCTTCAGAGAATCTTTGGCTTTGAGCGTTACCTGTTCTTGTTCGCGTGGTTCAAGACCAAGACCCTGCGTTGGGATCCGAACGAACGTGACGTTCTGCAACTCATCAGTCGCATGAGCGAGCAGTCGACAGTTTTAGATATTGGGGCAAACATCGGAATCATGACGGTGTTGATTGCGAAACGGGTTCGGTCTGGGCATGTTCACGCATTTGAGCCCATACCCGAAAATTTTCGGGCGCTGACGCGACTCGTTGCGCATTTCAAACTGAAGAACGTGACTTTGCACCATATGGCGTTGGGCAAAAGTTCCGGACAGCTTGAAATGGTGATGCCCGAACAGCAACACGTTCGTATGCAGGGCCTGAGCCATGTCGTCCAACCCGGCCAAGAAGTCGTGGGTCACCGGTACACGGTGCCCCAAGAACGCCTCGATGATCTTGCAGTACTCAAGGGCGTTCAGGTTGACGGAATCAAGATCGATGTTGAGGGATTTGAGCAGTTTGTTTTTGCCGGAGGCCTAGAACTTCTGCGCAGTTGTAAACCCCTGGTCTATGCCGAACTCGTTGAGCCAGAGAATCGAAGGTTCTCCTGCGAATTGTTTGAATCATTGGGTTACACCGTCAGCGTGGCGCAACAAGATCTGATTGTTCCGCTCGATCCAAGCAAGCACCGTTCACACAATTTGTTTATGATTCCTCCGCCAAGCTGACGGTTCCACCCTTGACGCGGTACCGTAGCGACAAGCAATCGCGGGTAGTTCAATTGGCAGAACGCCTGACTTTGGATCAGGAGAGTGCAGGTTCGAATCCTGCCCCGCGAGCAATGAGTTGGCAGTCATGAGTTCCTCACCCCAGATTCCGCCACTCTCGGCGATCCTTCTTGCCGCTGGTGAGGGCAGTCGCATGCGCTCGGAACGGCCCAAGCCGCTCCACCGACTGTGTGGTCGCCCCATGCTCATGTATGTGTTGGACTCACTCGTAGAAGCCAAGCCCAAAGTTGCAGTCATCGTGGTAGGGCACAAGGGCGACTGGGTCACCAAGAAGGTGCAGGAACACGCACAAGATTTTGCTGTGGAGTTTGTAGAGCAACAGGTTCAGCGAGGCACGGGAGATGCCACTCAGGTTGGACTCGTGGGACTCGAGGATGACTCCGAGGAAGAAGACGTTCTGGTGCTGCCTGGCGATGCACCCTTGTTGCGGCCGGGAACCATTTCGCATCTTGTTGAAGAGCATCGCAGAACGGGCGCTGCTGCGACCATGCTCTCAGCGGTGCTTGAGGACCCGACCGGATACGGACGTGTTCTGCGTGGCAGGGATGATCGAGTTGAACGCATTGTCGAACAGCGAGATGCAACTGAACAGGAACTCCTCGTCCGAGAGGTGAACACCTCGATCTATGTGTTTCGTCGAAGTCTCCTAGCACCCGCGCTGCGGCGCATTGAGCCAGACAACAGCCAAGGCGAGTACTACTTGACCGATGTTGTGGATGTTCTGAATTCCGCCGGGCACCGTGTTGAAGCTGTTCTGGTTGACGATGCTGCAGAGGTTCAAGGAATCAACGACCGAGTTCAACTAGCTGCCGCCGAGGCCGAACTCAGGCGACGTACGAACGAGGGATTGCTGCGGTCTGGGGTCACGATGGTCGATCCAGCTGCTGTCTATGTTGACACCACGGTGCTAGTCGGGACCGACGTCACCTTGTTTCCGGGTGTGATTTTGCAAGGCAACACGGTCATTGGTAGCGGTAGTGAGATTGGCCCGAATTCCCGCTTGGTGGACACCGTGGTTGGGGACAGTTGTGTGGTGCAGGCCTCGACGGCTGTGAATTCGCGCATTGGAGATCGATGTGTAGTCGGCCCGTATGCCTCGCTTGGCCCAGCAGATCTCGTTGCGTCAGACACGGTGACTGGACCGTTCTACACTGCAGGTTCAGAACTCTGAGAGTGCCGTTCGGGCCTGCGTATGTTGGCTACTTCTGGCGCTCGATGGCACGGGGAGGCTCACCATGGAACTAGTAACAAAAAAGCGGTTGACGATCGTTGCGGGTCGCGTGAATCAAGAATTGGCTCAAGAGGTTGCCGAGCGATTGAGCTTGGGCCTTGCACCGTTGCCGATTGCCGAGTTCGCCAATGGCGAAATCCACTGCAAGTACGGAGAGTCAATCCGCGGTGCGGACCTGTTCATCTTTCAGAGCCATTGCTCGACATCCGAGATGTCGGTGAACGACGCTTTGATGGAACATCTGATCATGGTTGATGCAGCTAAGCGGGCCTCGGCAAAGCGCATCACGGTGGTTGCGCCCTTTTACGGCTACGGCCGCCAGGATCGAAAAGCCGAGGGACGCGAGCCAATCACAGCCAAGCTGCTCGCAAATATGTTCGAAGTTGCCGGCGCCAAGCGCATCATTAGCGTCGACTTGCATTCCGGGCAGATCCAAGGCTTCTTTGACGGCCCGGTTGATCACCTGACGGCGATGCCCGTGCTCGTTGACTGGATGGCAAACAATCTTCCAGAGGACCTTGTCGTGGTTTCTCCCGATGCTGGGCGAGTCAAGGTCGCAGAGCGTTACGCCAACCAACTGCATGCCGATTTGGCCATTGTGCACAAGCGTCGGGTGCGTGGCGCCAAGAACACCGTCGAAGCCAAAGAGGTCGTTGGCGAGGTTGACGGGCGCGTTTGTGTTCTCATTGACGACATGATCGATACTGCTGGCACGATTTGCGCCGCTGCAGAGCAACTCGTTGAACGAGGTGCAACTGCGGTGTACTGCGCTGCCACTCACGGGGTGTTCTCGGGCCCCGCAATCGACCGCCTCAAGAACTCCGTCATCGAGAAGGTTGTCATTACGAACACTCTTCCCTTGCCTCCAGAAAAGCGCATCGAGAAGATCGAGGTTCTTTCAGCGGCTGGGATTATCGCCGACGCAATCGACGCAGTGTTTGAGGACACCTCGGTGTCAGAGATTTTCGACGGCCAAAATCAGAGCTAATCAGGCCACAGACCTGCCTGGCGCGCTTGGGTCACGGGCACTGTCAGACCCCTGTCTGACCACTGTCTGACCGCTGTCTGGCAATGCTTGGGCATCAAGAACTACACTTTCCCCCGTTCCGCACGGAAGTTTTCGTGCGATCACCCCGCATTAGTAGTCTCAGGAGTCATCCCATGTCCGAGGTCACCCTCACCGCCGCAACAGGCCGCCTAACTGGCACACCCGCCTCACGCCGTGCCCGTCTCGAGAATTCCATCCCAGGAGTCGTTTACGGGGCCGGAAAGCCCTCTGTGTCGATCTCCGTGTTGCGAAGTGATCTTCGCCGTGCCATGACCACGGATGCAGGAAGCAATGCGCTCGTGTTTCTTGCTGTAGACGGCGAAACCGCAGATCAGGTGCTCGTTCGAGAAATTCAGCGTCACCCAGTTCGTCGTGACGTCACCCATATTGACTTCATGCGCATCGACCCAACCAAGCCAGTAGAGCTTGAAGTTCCGATTATCTTGGTTGGCGAAGCAAAGCAGGTCACCCTGAACGGTGGCATGACCGAGCAGCGCTTGAACAAGCTCAAGGTGCGAGTCAGACCAGATGCAATCCCGAACTCGATCGAGGTCGATATCTCGGTCATGCAGCTTGACCGCTCACTGCTCGTGAAGGACCTCGTGCTTCCCGAGGGAAGCGTCTGCTTGTCAAAGCCACAGCAGGCCGTGGTCACAGCAGAGCTGACACGTGCAGCAGTAGTGGCCCAGCCTGCAGGTGAGGCCGCTGCAGATGCAGATGCAGCCGCAGCTACGACTGAGTGAGTTGTAGCGCTCAGTCCACATGGGATCCCCCTGTGATCTCCTCGTGGTTGGCTTAGGTAACCCAGGCGACCGTTATGAACACACCCGCCACAATGTGGGTGCCGACGCCGCTGTGATGTTGGCTGAACGACAGGCGGACCCGCTTCGCCTAGAGAAGCGTCTCAAGGCTCGGGTTGGCGAGTATCGCATTGGCGGCCACCGAGTGGTGGTTGCAGTTCCCACTACGTGGATGAACGAATCCGGTCAATGCGTGTCGGCACTGGTGCGAAGGTACGGAATTGAGGACTGGTCATCTCTGGTCATCCTGCATGATGAACTCGATCTTCCCGCCGCTCGGGTGAAGCTCAAGCAGGGCGGAGGGTTGGCAGGCCATAACGGGCTCAGGTCAATCACCGCTCACCTTCACACCCAGGACTACGCAAGAATCAGGATTGGTGTCGGGCGACCGCCGGGAGGTGCCGAGCAGGGAGCTGACTGGGTTCTGTCCAAGGTCCCAAAGGCGCAGCGCGAGCAACTCGAGGCCGCATGCGAGCAAGCCGCGGATGCTGCGGTCATGATTTTGGATCAGGGTATCGATGCAGCGATGCAGCAGTTCAATGCCAGTAGCTGAGCAAGGTATCTTCAGATGGTGACTCAACCGACCGCAGCTCTGGCCGGACTCAATGCGATGCTGCGCGAGGAACCCGGAGTGCTCGCTGCTCTAGGTCGAGCGTCTACCGTTCTGGTGGTGCCCGAGCCAGCACGGGCGGTGACTCTGGCAGGGTTGCTTGCGGCTTCTCGTCGAACTCCCATGGTGGTAGCCGTTCCTACTGCTGCCGATGCCGAGCGGCTATCGGCAGACCTACAGAATTTTCTTCCGGCGAACGCAGTTGAACTCTTTCCTGCTTGGGAGACATTGCCCTTTGAACGTGTCAGCCCCTCGATTGAGACCATGGGGCTGCGACTACGAACACTGTGGCGATTGAGGACGGCCGACCCTTCGCTTTCGGTGATTGTGGCTCCCGCTCGAGCGCTGGTGCAACGGCTAGGCCCGCATGTAGAAGATGTTGAACCCGTGCGAGTTGCCCTTGGTGACCAAGTCGATTCTCTGCAGTTGATTGAACTGCTTGTACGGAGTGGGTATCGCCGTGAATATCAGGTGGAACACCGCGGTGAAATAGCAGTTCGCGGATCGATTATCGATGTCTTTCCAGCCACAGCTGATGTGCCAGTGCGAATTGATCTCTGGGGAGATGAGGTCGAGCGCCTAACCGAATTTTCGGTTGCTGATCAGCGCTCCACGGTTGACCTTGAAGAACTATCGGTGTTTCCGGCTCGCGAGCTCCTCCCCTCGGTAGAGGTCTGCGAGCGTGCCGAGCAGTTGCTGGCCTCGCAACCTTGGGGTCGGGAGCAATGGCAACGGTTAGCAGATGGCGAAGTCTTCGAGGGGATGGAGGCTTGGATGGCTTGGCTCGCAGACAGCGAGCATGTTCTGTTCGACCTAGTTCCAGACGACGGTCTGATCCTGCTCGCTGACCCCCGCCGACTTCGTGACCGTGCGGCCGATATTGCAGCGGAAGAACGAGACCTTGGGCAGTCGTTATCTCGAACCTGGGGACTCAAGCTAGATGCGGACGGGCAGGGGAGCGATCCGTTTCCTCAGATGCATGTTGAGTTCAACCGACTTCTGCAGCACACCAAAGCACCCGTCTGGTCGATCGCTGCTGTGCCGGACTCCCCGGACTCGCCGGCTGTTACAGCTCTAGCTTGGCCACCTGCTGTAGGCGAGGCAGATGCACTCCTGCATCAGTTGCGACAACTCATCGCCGAGGGCTACGCGGTGGTTGTTTGTGCCGATGGTGAGGGATCAGCGAGCAGAATCGAAAAGCTGCTGAGCCAACACGGGTTGTCATTTCCTATCCGTATTTCTGAAGATGGAACTGCGCCCAACCCGGCTGATCTGCGGTCTGCAGGCGGATCGATTGTTCACGCTCCCCTTGAGCGGGGTTGCATCCTGCCAGCAGTAAAACTGGCACTGCTCGCCGAGGCGGATCTGACAGGTCGTCGTCGGACCCACCGTGCTGCCAAGGCCCCACGGCGTGAGGCTCAGAGGTTCTTTGAGGATCTCAAAGTTGGCGACCATGTGGTGCACCACGTACACGGGGTCGGTCGCTTTGATGGCATGGTGACTCGCTCAATGGGCGGTGCGGAACGCGACTATCTCCTGCTGGAATACCGCGGCGGCGACAAGCTCTACGTTCCCTCAGATCAGATTGATTCCATTCGGCTGTACTCAGGGGGCGAGACCCCACGGCTCAACAAGATGGGTGGGTCTGATTTCTCTCGCTCCAAGTCAAAGGTTCGCTCGGCAGTCGCAGAGATTGCGCAAGAACTCGTGGTGCTCTATCAAACCCGTGTGTCCACTGCGGGCCACGCATTCGGAGTTGATACACCTTGGCAGCTGGAAATGGAGCTTGCCTTCCCGTTCCAAGAGACACCCGACCAGATCACAGCCATTGCTTCGGTCAAAGAAGATATGGAGTCCACGGTTCCCATGGATCGCCTGGTATGCGGGGACGTTGGGTTTGGAAAAACCGAGGTTGCGCTACGAGCGGCCTTCAAAGCAGTTCAGGATGGGTTTCAGGTAGCAATTTTGGTACCTACCACTCTGCTTGCCCAGCAGCATTATCAGACCTTCAGTGACCGTTTTGCTGGTTTTCCGGTTCGAGTCGAGTCACTTTCACGCTTCTTGACTCCTGCCCAG
>CANJEC010000033.1 GCA_947473395.1 Actinomycetota bacterium
ATGCCAAGGTGTTCGATCTGGTCTCACGCTTGCCCGCGCCGCTGTATCAGCGAGTCCTCGTTGCGGGGTCGAAACGCTCTTGGGTCGGCAAGAAGAAGTAGACCGACTGCAAGTAGGCTTGAACGCTTACTGAGCGTGTTCGTGTTCGAGTGGCAGGTTGAGTCGAGCCACGGTTTCTTTGTCGAAGTCGAACTGAATCAGAACTGCGGTTTCATCGCCGATCACCGTTGCATCGTGGCCGGGATGAATGATCACGGCCTGCGGTGCAATCAAGTCAATGCAGCACCCGTCCGGGTAGTCAATGCGCATATGGCCCTCTGCAAGAAACCCCACATGGGCGTGCATGCACAACTCGGTTCCGACAATGGGCTTGAGGTTGGTGGACCACTTGTAGCCGGCCGGGTAGACCACACGTTTGATGTGTGCATCTCCTGCAGAGAAGATGTCTTCAGAGACTCCTCCGACCTCTCTGCGCACAGCGCCCCCGATTGGCGGAATCAGTCTGGCTTCTGAATTGGTGTTGGGCTGCTCAGTGCTCATCGCCACAGAATAGAACCTTGGTTGGTGCGGCAGTGCGCCAAGGGTGCATCTAAATCTGAACGGAGCCCAAGGCAGCCCTTGCAGATCCAGAGGGGATTAGGGGAGGTCCCGTGCGAGGCGAACCCCAGAGAACATCCAGCGCTTCTCGGGTGCAAAAAAATTGCGGTAGGTCGTGCGCGCATGGCCTGCGGGTGTTGCAAAACTGCTACCACGCAGCACTTGTTGATTCATCATGAACTTGCCGTTGTATTCCCCGATGGCTCCAGCGGTTGCCCGGTAGCCGGGGTACGGACGATAGGAAGACTCAGTCCACTGCCAGAGTTCTCCGAACCACTGCTGCGAGTCCGGCGAATTGTCTGCAGAACGCGGGGCCAGTACGTCCAGGTTGAGGTGGGCGCCAGCCACAGGGGCGGTGGCAGCGACCTCCCATTCGGCCTCGGTGGGTAGCCTTGCTCCACTCCAGCGGGCGAACGCATCGGCCTCGAACCAACTGATGTTGCACACCGGTTGTTGGGGGTTCAGCGGCTGCTGCCCGGCCAGTCCGAAGACCTTCCACCCAGTGCCTTCGCCTCGCCAGTACATCGGTGCTGCAAGTTCATGTTCGGCAATGAGTGCCCACCCCTCGGCCATCCAAAACTCAGAGCGGCAGTATCCGCCGTCATCCAAGAACTCCAACCACTCACCGCAGGTGATCAGTCGATCAGAAATCTCATAGGGGCTCAGATACACCTGATGCTGAGGGCGTTCATTGTCGAATGAGAATGAGTCGCTAGTTCCCGAAGCGGACTCGGCTTGGCCGATTGTGACGAGACCGCCCTCATGGCGCAGCCAAGTTGCAGGGGCAGTTGCAGGCGTAGGCGCAGTTGCATGCCGGGAAGACTGCCCCTCGTCAGCTTTGTAGGCCGGCCATGCTGGATGCAGAGACAGAAGATGCAGTGCATCCATGCACAGCAACTCCTGATGCTGCTGCTCGTGATGCAATCCCAATATCAGCAGATCGGTGAGGTCACTAGAACGATCGGATTCGAAGAGCCGGTTGAGTTCTGCGTCCACGTAGCGGCGGTAGCGGCCGACCTCGTCTGCACTCGGCCGCGAAAGCAGGCCCCGTTCAGCGCGCGGGTGGCGTGAGCCCACGGATTCGTAATACGAGTTGAACAGATGAGCAAACTCCGAATTGAATGGCTCGTAGCCCTCTAGATGCGGCTGCAGCAGGAACGTCTCAAAGAACCAAGTGGTATGGGCGCGATGCCATTTGGTGGGTGATGCATCCGGCATGGACTGCACGGTTTGGTCCTCTGGGCTAAGCGGGGCCGCTAGCTGCTCAGTCAGTTCGCGAACGCGAAGCAGATCATCAACCTGGGTTTGGTTCTGGCTCAGCCGGGAAACAGGTTGTGAGACTTCAGGTTGGATCATCGAATTGCCAGCCACAGGGCAAAGTCCTGCGCTGAGTCCGTCCAGCAGTGCAGGGTTTGGAATCCGGCTGCCGAGAGTTCAGATCGAACCTGCTGAGGATCAAACTTGGTGCTGATCTCACTCAAGAGGTCCTCTCCTGCCGAGAAAGAAATCTCTAGGTCTAAGTCGCGAATCGCTACGAGTTGGTCGCGGCAAGAACGCAGGCGCATTTCAATGCAGGAATCCTCCTCGTTAAAGCAGGCCACATGTTCAAAAGCATCAAGATCGAACTCTGCGTGGAGTTGAGTGTTCAGCACCGACAGCAGATTCTTGTTAAAGGCTGCAGTCACACCGGAACTGTCGTCGTAGGCGGCAATCAGCCTGGACCTGTCTTTGATCAGGTCTGTGCCGAGCAGCAGCGAATCCCCGGGTTGCAGTATCTCTGCGAGGGATGCCAGAAAAGTTGCCCGGTGAGGAGCGTCAAAATTTCCGATGGTTCCTCCGAGAAAGGCAACCATGCGAGTACCTGCAGCGGGTAGTGCCCACAGGTGTTGCGTGAAGTCCCCGACTATTCCGCCAACTTCTGCCTGCGGGTAGTCCGCTTGGATTTGCGCGACTGCCTGACGCAAGGTCGCCTCGGCTACGTCAAAGGCCATAAAGCCATCCAAGCTCTGCGCATCCTCAAAGGCCCGTAATAACAGCTGAGTCTTCTCAGAGGTTCCCGACCCAAGTTCGATCAGCGTGGTAGCGGCGCTGAGTTCGCAGATCTCCGTAGCGTGCGATTCAAGAATCGCTCGTTCAGTTCGCGTGGGGTAGTACTCCTCCAGATGCGTGATCTGCTCGAACAGTTCACATCCCTGCGCGTCATACAGCCACTTCGGGGAGAGTTGCTTTGGATGACCTACTAGGCCGGCGGCCACTTCTTGGCAGAGAGCTTCTCGCTGTTGTTCCGGCAACAGGTACACCGCTATATGCGAGGCGTTGCGCTCAGCGTCCTGAACATGGGTCATGGAAGGGGTTCCTCACGGTGTCGGGCTGAGGGGGATCTGCCGGCGGACTTGAGTGACAAGAACCTATTGCGTAAGTCCCCCAAGGGCAGGTCGGCCTGCTCCGAGGGGCGTGCCCAGATCAGGAGAAGTACCAACATGACCAGGTTGATCCACGTGGCGCGGTGCTCGAGTAATTGGCCGAAGGCACTCAGTGGACGCTTTCCTGCCCCATTCGCATAGGCGATCAACAAGAACGCAGCTTGGAATTGCAGCAGAAGTGTCGAGCGGGAACTCCAAGCGAGCATGGCAACGGGTAGCAGCATGGCGCCATACCAAGGCATCACGTAGGCGGCTGAGATGCACAGCAGCAGCCCTGCTGCGGTGGCAGCCTCGCCTGGGTGACGTGCTCGTTGGTACCGCCAGAGCAGAACAACAAAACACAACAGGAGCAGTAGCAACGAGTACCGGGAGATGTTCTGAGCTACTGCGTCAATTGCCGCATCTTGGGTTGCGCCGAGGTCTTGCAGCGAAGCGATCTGTCGGGTTCGTATGGTCTTCCACAGCGAGAACCTGCTGTCATCTCCCGCGCTTTGTTGAATCGGACGAAGAGAGTCGATTCCCCCGACAAGCAAGTAGGCCACGCCCACTGCAACAGCGATGGGCGTAGCAAGGCGCAGTGCGGGCCGGGTTCCTCGCCGCCAAAAAACCCAAGCAAGGATTGCGACGATCGGAAAGGCTACGGACAATTTGATGGCAATAGCTAGGGCCGCCAAGCCGCCTGCTAGCCCATGGCGGTGGTCCTCGGTAAGGAGCACCACGCCGAGCAGAGCAAGGCCGATGAGCAAGTCATTGTGGGCGTCGTTCACCGTTGCGAGAATCACCGGCGAGCATCCCAGGGCAAGTACGGACAAACTGCTGTTTGTCCTCCTCGCAATCAGGAGCACAGCGGCAAATGCTGCAGAAGCTATGAGGCTTTGCCAGAACAGCCGAATGGCCAACTGGGAGGTTCCAGCAAGGCTTGCAACCACCGCAGCAAGGCCAACAAAGGCCGGGCCATACATGGAGTTCTGATCATGCCACCGAGTAGCTACAAACCCCAGAGTCGGGTCGGTGGGTGCGGAATTTGGTGGGTGAAAAAATGGATTCAGGTGATGCACCGAAACCAGACGCCCGTAGGAGTTGTACAGGTATAGATCCCGGGAGTGATGGATTGGTGCGATCGCCACCAGGACTAGGGCAATACCGCTTAACGCAATCGCAGCGTTCACCGGCACGGCAGTTCCATGACGGGAACTGACAAGCATTGCTAGGTATGCGGCGACTGCAGCCACAAGAACAATCAGACTGGTTGCCCCCGGCTCATTCGCCCCCCAAAGAAGCCAAAGAACTGTGAGGCCAACCGCTGCAACCGGCGTGGCCCACTGCAGGGCCGTCAGCAGCCGGCTGGATTGCGAGGTAGCGGCCCGAGGCGATGCAGTGTCGGGGGCAGTCACAGAAATTCGATTTTACACCGCTGCCGCTGGCCGTGAGTTCTCAATTCCACACCCTGATCTTGGGCTTGCGAAGACTCACCGCAAACTCGTCGGGCAATTAGCCCAGCAACTCTTGCACTTGATCCCCAATCGGGATGTTCCCCTGGCGAACAGCGGCCTGATTGGCAGCGCGATCCTCTGGTTCATACAAGTAGTTCGCCATGATCCCAAACGAGCGCTCAACTCCTCGATCCGACAGATCAGCTTGGGCGTTTATCTGAACAAGGCGCGCCCCGTTTCCTAGGTGGAACCTGGCCACGGGGTCGATCGGGCGTCCAGTTTCGCCAAGGCTGCACAGGTACTGAGCGCAGCTTTTCAGGAGTTCCTCCGGGCTGTGAGTCACAGCTTGCTCTTGCGATAGCCAGGCTCGGTACCCGGGGATAGGTGAAAGCGTTACGAACTGACTCAGCCCAGGAAACTCCGATGTGAGCAGATCCATAGCTCCAGTCAGCAACGATGCACCGCCGGGAATTCCGCTCAGACCAGGCTCAACATTCCAAATTGAATAAAAGACAGCGGTGGTGGCATCTGATGGGTCTAGTTGGGTTCGATTTGGGTTCAGAATCTGAGTAATTGCTGCGGGCCTGGAATCAAGAAGGGCAACCCACACCACGTTCAGCGGATGCCCACGAAGCAGGGGATGCTCGAGAACGAAACAGCGCCGGTCCGGAGCGAATCGATCCGCAATGTCAGCTTCGCGATCCGCTGGGCTGCTCGCAGCAAACGGATGAATCGGCTCAGCCAGAGCCAGACGGTCACACAAGTCCCCAGGCTCGCCAAGCGTGAGCCTACGAACTGCCATCGGAGCGCTCTCGAGTCGTATCTTCAATTCTGCAGTCACAGAAGCGAGTTCATCGGACTGAATCGCCGCTGCCGTACTCAAGGGCAATGTGGCATCGCTATGTGCCAGCAGCTCGGCGCGTCGAAGGACCAAGTTCAGCAGGTCAGGCTGGCTCGCTCGGTCCAGGGTCACCTCTGTATTGAATACAGCCATAGCAATTCAAGCAAAAGCTTGCTCTCAGTTAACTAGAACAACGCGGCGGAGTTGAGGCCCTCGGGCAGTACGCTCATCAGGGCCATGAAGACCCACCTCCGCATAGGAAAGCTGCTCGGCGTACCCATCGGTCTGAACTGGGGTGTGCTGATTGTGTGCGTGCTGTTGGCCTTTAGTCTGGCCACCATCTCGTTGCCGGCAGCCGCTCCCGATCACCCGTCGAGCGCTTATTGGTTTGCAGGGGTGATAGGCGTTATCGGTTTTTTGGTCTCTCTGGTCGGCCACGAACTGGGACATAGCTACATCGCAGATCGAAACGACGTGAAGGTCGTTGAGATCACACTGTGGCTGTTTGGCGGAGTAGCCAAGCTCGAAGGCGATGCGGATAACCCAGGTGCGGAGTTCCGTATTGCTGCTGCAGGGCCGGCAATGAGCTTTGTGATGGCAGGCATCTTTGCTGGTTGCTTCTGGTTTGTTGATCAATTGAATGGTTCACGGGTTCTGCTGAGTTTGTTGATTTGGCTGAGCGCAATCAACGTGGTGCTTGCCATCAGCAACCTGTTGCCAGCGTTTCCTCTAGATGGCGGTCGAATGCTTCGCGCCATCTTGTGGCGGCGCTCGCGCCGCAAAATTCCCGCAACCCGCATGGCTGCTTTGATCGGGCAGATTCTTGCCCTCGCACTGGTGGCCTTTTCGCTTGCTTGCATTGCCTGGTGGTCGGTGTGGTCTGGAGTCTGGATCCTGATTCTTGCCGTGTTCCTCCTTGTTGCGGCCCGCTCCGAATGGAAGGCCTCTGCAGCGCAGCCCGAGTTGTTAGACCGAGCCGTTGGCGGACTCGGTAGAAAGCTGCCTAGCCCGTTGGCTTGCACAGCAACGATCGCGCAGCTTGAGCAGACTCTGCAGAGACACCCTGGCGCTCCGCTTGTTCCTGTTGTGGATTCACTAGGTCACGTGGCTTCGCTGGTCATGCCTGATGCGGTTCTTCGAGTGCCGCCTGCACAGCGTTCGGTCGTCCCTATCGAGTCTTTTGTCGAGCCAATGTGGAGCCTTCCACGGGTGCATCCCACCGAGTCTGTTGCAGAGGTGTTGGGACGATTGGGCTCGGGTCAGTCTTGGCGTGCTGTCGTTACCGACGGAACAACTGTTCACGGAGTGTTGTGTTCCGAGGACATGGAACAAGTGCTTGAGTTGGCAACCGCGTGAGGCTCAAGATGTGCAGCCTCACCGGGTTGCGTCACCTGCAGGAGTAGGGTTCGCAGGATGTCGTTCGTTTCCGGTAAGCGGCCCGGAATCGGGACCTGGAGGATGTCTGTCGCTGTGCTGCGACAGCGCCGCCGACTAGCACTTGCCACCGTTGCCATTGCTCTGAGCGTCGGCTACTTGGCAGGAGCGCTCACCCTGCTTGATCGGGTCTCTGAGGGACTCGCAGACTTGGCCGCCGCCGGCGCTGAACCTGCAGACTTTATTGTTGAGGGAGACGTCGCCTACGAGTCAGCCCTTGAGCAAACCCGGCGACTCATTCCGAGCTTTATTGCACAATCCCTTGAGGGGCAAGAGGGCATTGCGGCTGTCTCGCCTCGAATCGAAGAGGCCACGGTCTTGCTAGGTGCGGACGGTGATCCGATCGTTGCGCCGGGCCTTTCGGAGCAACCGCTTGGATCGAATTGGCCCTCGGATGCACAGCTGACGCCTTATGAATTTGTGGGCAAGGGTCGTCCACCGGCGGCTCCGAACGAGGTCGTGATCGACAAACGATCAGCCGCCAAAGCGGGGCTACAGGTTGGCGATCAGGTGGTGGTGGCCGGCAAGACCAAAATTGCCCCTTATGAAATCGTCGGGATCATTACTACCGACAAGGGAAACCTGCCGGATGGCTCAAGCTTGGCGCTCTTTTCCACCGAGCAGGCTCGCATTCTCTTTGACCTTCCGGACAACGACAACCGGGTGGCCATACGCCTGACCAAAGATGCAGACCCTGCGCTGGTCGAAGCCAGAATCGCCGCGAGTTTGCCGGCCGGAGCAATTATCGTTGACGGGCCCACAGGGGCTGTGCATCGCCAAGAAAGCCTGACTCGCAGCTTTGCTCTGATCCGAGGGCTCATTATTGGTTTCGCAGCACTCGCGTTGTTGGTGGGCATGGCAACCGTGGCGAACTCGCTCACGCTGTTGTATTCCTATAGAAGACAAAGCTTTGCGACCTTCCGCCTATTCGGAGCGAAGCGGCATCAGCTCATGCAAGTGGCCCTGCTCGAAGCAGCAGTGTTAGCCGTAATCGGTTCTCTCATCGGTGCCCCAGTTGGGCTGCTACTGGCCAGATTGATCGAAGCTGTTCTGGGTTCGCTCGGCACCGCAATCCCAGTAGGCGGGTCCCTAGTTTCAATACCTGCATTGGTGTTGGCCGTAGTGGTTGGGTGTGCTGCAACTCTGTTAGCGGCAGTGTTTCCAGCGTGGCGAGCATGCTCGGTGGCGCCTATTGAGGCTGTTGTCGAGGCCGAGACGGTTCGCTCACCCTCGGTGTTCTTCCGTTTTCTGCGGTCGGTACTGATGGGTGTTGCCGCGGCGGTACTTGTTGGCGGCTTCATGATCATCACGAACACTGCCAACAGTGTTGCCCTCTCAGTTGCCATCTTCGTCCTAGTTGCCGTTGTGTTTGTCTCGATGGTGCCAACGGTGCTTGCCTCGGCAGTTGCACTTGGCATTCGTGCGGTGCCCACCCGATCCAAGGCACTTCGGCGAATCGGTGCCCGAGATGCACTTCGCAACCGCACTAGGACGGCGGCTACGACAGGAGCGCTCTTATTAGCCACGGGAGTGGTCGTCGGTCTTGCAGTGTTCCTGGCGTCGTTCACCTCGGCCATTGACTCGGACGTTGGCGACCTGGTGCAGTCCGACCTAGTTATTGACTCCGGGACCTTTACTCGCGGTGGCTTGCCGGCTGACTTGTTACAGCGAGTCTCAGAGTTGCCAGATGTAGAAGCAGTCAGTGGATGGCAAGTAGGGCGAGTCACAATTAATCAGGTGCCCGTTCGCCTAACAGGTATTGATGGGGACTCTCTTGATCAGGTGCTCTCACCCGGTTGGATTGGTGTGACACCCAAGGAAATCAGCCTGGAGGGAGTAGCGCTGGCGGAGAAGACAGCGAAGCAACTCGGAGTCCAGGTTGGCGACCAGATTGCGGTTGAGTTTACGAGCCAAGGAATCGAGACCCTCAAGGTGGAGGGCATCTACGGAACTGGTTCGCTGCTGCTAGGCGAGGCGGTCATGGACCGAGAGATCGTCAGTCGGCAAGTTCCGGCATCAGTGGATATTGCCGGACTCGTGGCACTCAAGAAAGACACTGCAGCTGCGCGCCGTTCAGTAGAAAAGCTGGCGAAGAGCTACGGAGTGAAGTCGGTTTTACGGCCAGCGGA
Source organism: Actinomycetota bacterium (assembly GCA_947473395.1). GTDB lineage: Bacteria > Actinomycetota > Acidimicrobiia > Acidimicrobiales > Microtrichaceae > IMCC26207. The sequence goes on from CANJEC010000033.1 coordinate 8,858, forward strand.
GTTCGTATCAAGTCGCGCCGATCTACTGCGTGGCTTTGAGCGGGTCATTCAGTGGATGTTGTTATTTACTCTTCTGCAGGCGCTAGTCGGTGTGGTCAATACCCTGCTGTTATCAGTGGGGGAGCGCCGCCGCGAGTTCGGCTTGCTTCGTGCTGCCGGTGCGAGCCGCCGTCAGGTCATGCGATTGGTTTTGGTTGAAGGTGCAGCTTTTGCCGTAATCGGCACGTTCTTGGGACTGCTCCTTGGGATCTTGGCAGCTCGAGCAGCGGTTAACTCCCTCAGCAGTTTCGGAATCTCTGGGTTTGTGATTCCGGTACCGGTTCTGCTGGTCACTACAGTGGCGGCTTCAACTCTGGGAATCATTGCCGCAGCAGTTCCAGCGCGATGGGCAGCTTCTGTGCCGCCACTTGAAGCACTCGGAGACTCTGGAGGATCTGCGTCAATGAGGGGCAAGCGCAAGAAAGCAAAGACACCTAAGAGCGCTGAGCCTGTCGTTACGGCAAGCCCGACAAGCCCGACAAGCCCGACAAGCCCGGCAAGCCCGGCAAGCCCGAGCAGCCCCACTAAGCGTCGGGGATCCTCGAGCGATGAGTTCTTGTCTGTTCCGACGTTCTCGCGCGAACAGGCGCTGCATGCCATAGCAACAGCAGCGCTAGTAACCGAAGAAGATGTGTTTTCCATCGCAACGCCAGCAGCTGTTCCTGGCCCAGATACTCCTCCGCAACAGGCTCAACCTGCCGAGCCCGTATTGCCGACTGAGCATGCAGTGCCGACTGAGCCCTTAGTGCTGACTGACCCTGCTGCCGTTCCTACATTTACCCCCGTCCAACCTGCTGCCCCGCAAGCTGCAGCAGATCTACTTCCTCCTCCTCCTCCTCCTCCTCCTCCTCCTCCTCTAGCACCCGACGCATCTGCCGCTCCTCCTGATTCAGCAACTCAGGTTGTTCCTTCGCTATCTGCCAATCCGCTATCTGCCAATCCGCTATCTGCCAATCCGCTATCTGCCAATCCGCTACCCGTCGACCCGACTACCGAACGGGCTGCCCGTAGACCCACCAGGCAACTCTTCAGTCGACCAAACACCAGAACCAGCGTTGCACCCGTCGCTGCTGAACCGATTACTCCTGCACCGGTTGCCCCTGAGCCGATTACGCCTGCACCGGTTGCCCCTGAGCCGATTACGCCGCCGCCGCCGCTTGCGCCTGAGCCGATTACGCCCGAACTGATTGCTCCTGAACCGATTGCTCCTGAGCCGCTGAGCCCGCCACCACTGAGCCCACCACCACTGAGCCCACCACCACTGAGCCCGCCACCCCCGCCACCCCCGCCGCAACCGAATCCGCCCGAGGCGAGCGCGCCGCCAGTGAGTCCACCGCCAGCCCAGCCTGCGAGCGTTGAGCCATTAACACCCACTGCTCAGAAGTTTGCGGCGCTTGGTGGCGAACCGCGCCAAGACCAACCGCAGCCTGCGCCGGCTGTCGAGCAGGTTCCCGTGGGGTCTTCTGCCGAGCCGGTTAATCCATTTGCTCCGGTTAGCGAGCATCCTGCCGCATCAGAGGTATCGGCTGAATCCGTTCCTGCACCGGCCCCTGAGCCAGCGCCCGAGCCTGTGCCGATGCCACAACCGGCCCCTGAGCCAGCGCCCGAGCCTGTGCCGATGCCACAACCGGCCCCTGAGCCAGCACCCGAGCCTTGGTCCGAGCCCCTTGCGCCGCTACTACCAGAACCAGATCCAGATCCAGAACCTTGGCCGGAGCCTGAGCCTGATCTAGAGCCAGAGCCAGAGCCAGAGCCAGCACCTGCACCAGCAGCAGGGCCGTGGCCTGCGCCTGCACCTGCGCCAGAGCCGTGGCCAGAGCCAGAGCCTGCACCTGCACCTGCACCTGCACCTGAACCTGCGGAGCCAGCCACTGCTCCACAGCCAGCGAAACAGCGCGAGCAGCGGAACCTGTTTGAGCCCGGTGTCAGCAAGCCTCGTGCCGCCACTGCAAAGCCCACTCCTGCAACGAGTGATGCCGTACCAGAGTCGTTGATACCCCTTCTGAGGGGCCTTGACCCTCAGTCTGTTCGCGATGCTTCGGCCACTTTTGCTCCGCTTCTAGCAACCCTTCAGGCAGGTGAAACGGTGAGCGCACTCGTTCAGGGTTGGGTCAAGGGATCGGCTTGTGTTGTGGTGCGAACAGATCGCCGCCTCATTCTTGTTGTGAACCGCTCCCCTCAGGCGTTGGTGCAGTCGCTCAATGTGTCCACAGTCGAGATTTCGATCAGTCAGCCTGACCGGCAGGGGTTCAGCACCATGAGGCTCCTTGATGGAACAAAGATGCTGCAGGTTCAGGGCGTCCGTGATGCGAGTAGTGCCAGACAATTGCAGCAGGGCCAAGCACCCCAAGCACCCCTAGCACCCCAAGCACCCCAAGCACCCCAAGCAGGCCAAGATGACCAACAGCGGTCTGCGCCCGATGGTCAGAATCAAGGCTTCTTCTAGGACTAACTGCTAGGTCGGACCCTGCGGAGTGCCACCTCAGGCCCTCGGGCTCAGACTGCTTGAACCGAAAGCGCAACAGTATGGCCATCGATCTGGCCGCCGTGAGGCAACGAAAACTCGCTAGTTGTGGTGGTCCCTTCATCCACAACGGTAATCGCCGTAGAGGTGGCGAGCACTTGCTCAGACATCCACTTCATGTGAGGGTCGATCCCCTCGGCGAGTTCAGCGGGCAACAGCAAGGTGAGTTCGATCCGATCAGTTACCTGCAGGCCCTCGTCTTTTCTCGCTTGTTGAACCATGCGAACCAAGTCGCGTGCCATTCCCTCAGCTGCTAACTCGGCAGTGACTTCGACATCGAGTTCGACCACGGCGTCGCTGCCGCGCAGTGGGGCAGCGGCGACACCTTCGCGTGGCTCAAGGGCCAACTCGAACTCCTCGGAGTTGAGTACCTGCTCGGCCACTGTGACAGTCCCATCGGGGTTCTGGGTCCAGTCGCCGGCCTTTGCTGCCTGAATGACCTGCTGAACAGCCTTGCCGAGCCGCGGTCCAAGTACTGCAGGGCGAGGACGGAGAATGAACTGCCCTACAGAGGTCAGATCATCGGTGAGCACGACCTCTTTGACGTTCACTTCGTCGCGAATCAACGCTGTCAGTTCTGCAAGACCAGAGGTACTGCGACTTGCCACAGTGAGCTTGCTCAGCGGCAGTCGTGCCCGCAGCCGCCGTTCCTCTCGAAGGCCGAGTGCAACCGAGCACACCTCTCGCACCTGATCCATATGCGTGACTAAATCGGTGTCGTGGTGCAGGTCAGTCGAGGTTGGCCAGGGTTGCAGATGCACGGATGCATCCCCAAGAGGCCCTTCTCCGCACAGGCCTAAGTAGATCTCTTCGGCGACTAGCGGCAGCAACGGTGCGACCACCTTGACCAGAGTGCACAACACCGTGAAGAGCGTGTCGTACGCGTCCTCTTTATGTTGTTTTGTGACCGAGTCGGTACCACTCCCGGGTGCCCAAAAACGCTCTCGGGATCTGCGGATGTACCAATTGTTGAGGGCATCCAAGAACAACTGCACCTCGGCGCAGGCACCGGCAATGTCGTAGGCGTCCATTCGGATCGTGACGGAGTCAATCAGAGCGGCTGTCTTTGCCAAGATGTAGCGGTCGAGCAAGCCTGTTGCATCCGTGCGCCGTTGTGCCGTGTAGCCGTCGGCGTTCGCATAAAGCGTAAAGAATGAGTAGGCGTTCCAGATGGGGTTGATGACCAAGCGAACAACTTCGGTGATGTCCGAAGCATCCGTTGCGATGCGCAGGTCTCCGCCGCGCAGGATGGGAGAAGACATCAAGTACCACCGAAGAGCGTCGGAACCGTGAGACTCGAATACCTCTACTGGGTCGGGGTAATTGCGAAGCTTCTTTGAGAGCTTGCGACCCTCGTTGTCGAGAACCACTCCGTGGCAGATCACATTAGAAAACGCTGGTCGATCGAAGAGTGCACCCGAAAGCACATGCAAGGTGTAGAACCACCCGCGGGACTGTGCAATGTATTCGACAATGAAATCGGCGGGGGAGTGCTCATCGAACCACTGTTGATTCTCGAAGGGATAGTGCACTTGAGCAAAGGGCATAGAGCCCGACTCAAACCAGCAATCAAAGACCTCTGATACGCGCCTCATGGTGGATTCGCCACTGGGGTCATCCGGGTTCGGCCGAGTCAGGTCGTCGATAAAGGGCCGGTGCAGATTCTCTGGCCGTACGCCGAAGTCTCGTTCGATCTCGTCTAATGACCCGTAGACGTCAATGCGGGGGTACTCCGGGTTGTCACTTCGCCACACCGGAATCGGAGAGCCCCAGAAACGGTTTCGAGAGATCGACCAATCTCGGGCACCTTCGAGCCATTTCCCGAACTGCCCGTCTCGCACATGGGACGGAATCCAGTTGATTTCTTGATTGAGTTCAACGAGGCGGTCGCGGATAGCAGTGACTTCCACGTACCAAGATGAGACAGCCTTGTAAATGATTGGTGTGTCTGTACGCCAGCAATGGGGATAGTTGTGGTCGTAGGTATCGTGACGAACCACGATCCCAGCAGCCTTGAGGTCCGAAATGATGAGTGGGTTGGCGTCAAAGACATTCTGCGATTGGTAGTCGGTGACCTCTGCAGTGAAGCGGCCCGAGTCATCTACGGGGCAGACCAGAACAATGCCGTTGGCTTCGCACACACGCTGATCATCTTCACCAAAGCCAGGTGCCATGTGCACCACGCCCGTGCCGTCATCGTCGGTGACGTACTCGTCGATCAGCACACGAAAGCTGTCTGGGTGACTGGCGAAATACTCAAACATTGGTCGGTATCGCAGCCCCCCAAGTTCTGAGCCCTTCAGGTGAGCGATCAGTCGGTGACCCTCACCAAGTTCATGCTCATATTTCGACACAGCGTTTGCGCCGATCAGCACTCGTCGGCCGGCGCGGCTACC
>CANJEC010000034.1 GCA_947473395.1 Actinomycetota bacterium
ATCATCGAAAACGCCCCGTGAGCGAAATTGAAGATGCCTGAGGTTGTATACGTGACAACGAGTCCCGAGGCCGCGATCGCATAGATGGCTGCTGTTGAGAGCCCTGCGATTGTGAAGATTAAAAACTTGTCCACGGCTACTCGGCAGTCTGATAGTGGCTAGATCAACAAGTGGTGCGCCCTCAAGACCTCAGATGAAATATCAACGGAGAGGTCGAGGGATAACCAAGGTCTCTGAGGCCGACTACGTCAGCCCCAGAGACTCAAGGTCAAGACCTCAGAGTGGTGGGCGAGAAGGGTCGACATTTCCCTTACCGGGCACAGAAGCGGGAGGAACGGTCACGATGCTGTCCTCTGGGCAATGGAACCCGTTGACGTCATCGTCCTCGCCGTCAAGCTTCGGGTAGATGCGCTCAAACTCTCCGTCCTTCACCACGAGCAACATGCCACAGCTAACAGGGACCTCTGTGCCTGGGTCAGAGGGTGCATGCATGCCCCCTGCAGTCCAGTCCTGAATAGCATTTGCCTCGGAGAGCACACATTCGCGGTCGATAACTCCCTTGTTTTTCTCGGCGCAGGTGTTTGCTGCTACCGAGAACAAGAGCCAAGAAGAGGTTCCCTGCAGGCCCAAGAAGGCGGCCTTGCCACCGGGCACATATTTTTGCAGGTTGTCAAGGTACTGCTGCACTGCCGGCCACTTATCGGCCTCTTCGAATGGGTGCGTTGCAGTTCGAACAATCGCTCCTTCCGTTATTGCTCCGCCTGTTTCGATGAACAGGTTGTCGTACAGGTTGGCCTCGTTCAAGAAGGTGCCCTTCCAGCCCTTCTCACGCAGAACCTTGAGCAGGTTGGCGGCATTGGCTGGCTCGCCGATCCAGTACATGGAGGTAGCGCCGCTCTCAATGACCTTCTCTGCATAGGGACCCCAGTCAGTGACGACAAGTGGGTACGAGATTGCCGGAAGATTCTGAATTGCGGGGTCCTCTGCAACTACGGCATCGAACTGCACCTTGACTGCCTCGAGAGATGGAAGATCCTTGCTGTAGACCACAACGATCTTCTTTGAGTCCTCGGGGTAGAGCTTCTTAAAGTCAGTGATCCACTGTGAAGACTTTGCATTTGCCGGATTCGGCAAGGGTTGAACCTGTCCGTTCGAGAGACTCTTGTCTACCGAGACGGTGAATCCTGGGATGTCGATGAGTCCGCATTTGTGGAAATCGGATCCTTCTTTGCCAGAGAATTCGAGGTTGTCCAGTGCGAACCCGCCGCCGACCAAGGCAAATACGGCGTTACATGCAGTGGTCATTCCTGCCTCAACGTTGGTCACACCGCCATCAATATCTACTGGAGAGAGCGGCACGCCCTGAATTCCGCCCTGGGCGTTACACCACTCGGTATAGGCCACAGCAGCATCCCAAAACTCGGCGTTGAGACCGGGCCGGATCTGCGAATTGCGATCGTTCGCTACACCCAAGAACAAGGTGTCCGTCGAAGGACCTTCACCAGGGGCTACAGAGGCGCTGCCCTTGCCACATGGAGACTCGAGATCTCCCCACATCGCAGCATCAGTTCCAGTCGCGACAGTGGTCTTCGTAGACCCACCCTCATTCTCTGAGGATGCGTCAGTGGAGCCGCCCTTCGCCCCGCAGGACGCTGCAAAGAGCGCCAAGGCACAGACCGAAATGATGAGTGATCGCTTCACGTTGAATTTCCCCCTAAAAGACTGTGCAGTTGACACAGTGGATGGTTCTTGGATTTCTACTTCTATAAACAGGCCGTGGTTCTCTGTTTACCACGACAACACACGGGTGACGCAAGACACGTTGTAGCTCTCGTGTTCAAGATAGAGCATCTACTGCTAGGCAAGTGTCCAAGCAGATGAAATTCTGACAGAGTGTTACCGGGTTGAGGCATCGCCCCAAACCGACTCAATCAGAGCGCAGCAATGACTCCTCAATCTCCCCACATCACGACAAGGGAACCACCATGGACCTACTCATTCAGAACGCAACAATCGTTGATGGCACTGGTGGCCCCGCCCGCCTTGGCGATGTCTCAGTGAGCGGCGGCCGCATTCTGGCCATGGGCGAAGCCTTCAGTCTCCCCACCGAAAACTGCGAGCAGGTCCTTGATGCCACAGGACTCGTGCTCACACCAGGATTTGTCGACCCACACACCCATTACGATGCACAACTCTTCTGGGATCCAAGCGGATCCCCCTCAAACCTGCATGGAGTAACCACCATCATCGGTGGGAACTGCGGGTTCACCTTGGCGCCCCTCGCTCCCGAAGATGCCGACTACACCCGGCAGATGATGGCCAAGGTTGAGGGAATGCCACTCGCCGCACTAGAAAACGGCATCACATGGGACTGGCAGACCTTTGGCGAGTACCTAGCGCGGCTCGAAGGAAATCTAGGGATGAATGCCGGATTCTTGGTGGGTCACTGCGCTCTGCGGCGCAACGTCATGGGTGACCAAGCGGTGCAAGGGCCAGCCTCGGCGAAACAGCTTGAGCAGATGCGCACGCTCTTGGCCGAGTCCATTCAGGCGGGAGGACTCGGGTTTTCCACCACGCTCGCTCGTACCCACTCCGACGGAGATGGCCTAGCAGTAGCCTCCCGGTGGGCAACCGAGGAGGAGCTCCTTTCTCTGGCCTCTGTTGTTTCTGAGCACGAGGGAACCACCCTGGAATTCGCGTCAGACGGCTGCCTCGATGGTTTCTCCGAGGATGAGGTGGCCTTCATGATCAAGTTCTCTCAGGCCGGCAACCGGCCACTGAATTGGAACGTCCTGACCATTGATTCTCATGCTCCGGACCGCTACCAGAATCAGCTAGCCGCCATGGATGCTTGCGCTGAGGCTGGCGCAAAGGTAGTTGCCCTCACGATGCCTGTGATCGTTGGCATGAACATGAGCTTCTCTACCTACTGTGCACTCAACATGATGCCTGACTGGGGCCCAATACTTGGATTGCCGATTCCCGAGCGCATCGAAAAACTCAAGGACCCAGAGACCCGTTCGTTCATGGAATCCCGGGCGGCCTCGCCTGATGCCGGAGTGTTTGGCCGACTCACCGGGTGGGACACCTACGTCATTGGAGATACGTTCGCTGAAGAAAATGAGGGGCTTTCGGGTCGACGTGTGGGGGAGATTGCGGCAGAGCGCGGAGTGACTGCATTCAACGCTCTCTTGGATATCGTGATCGCAGACGGGCTCCAGACCATTCTCTGGCCCGGCGCCACCGACAATGATGCTGCGTCTTGGGAGTTGCGGCGCCAAGCCTGGGACCATCCCAGCGTGATGCTGGGAGGATCCGACGCCGGAGCTCACCTTGACCGCATGCAGGGAGCGAACTACCCCACCAGGTTCTTGGCAGATTGCATTCGCGGCCGAAAGCTCACCACGCTGGAGCACGGGGTGCATCTGTTGACCCAGGTACCAGCTGAACTCTTCGGCTTGCGCGATCGCGGCACACTCTCCGAGGGTGCTCACGCCGACATGGTGCTGTTCGATCCGCTGCTGATCGAATCCGAGATGCTGACAATGGTGGACGACCTTCCGGGCGGGACCAGTCGCCTCTACGCCGGATCAGTCGGCGTGAACCACGTGTTTGTGAGTGGCGTCGAAGTCGTCCGCAATAGCGAAGCAACAGGAGAGCTACCCGGTTCAATCATTCGCTCCGGTGTCGACACCGACACTGTGGCGCTCAACTAGCAAGTTCTGATTCGCCCCCACTACTGCGGAGCTTGCAACCCCGCCGGGTCAGGAACTGAGCTTGGGCAATTCCGGCTCTGACCCAGATCCGGTATCTGCCTCTCCCTCTGCCTCATTCGGGGGGCCTGCCTGGGCTGGCTCTTCAGGTGGTTCAGCTGCGTCGGAGTTATCGCCCAGGTCGCTGTATCGGCCGAACCGCGGGGCAAAGAGCGTAAACAACAACAGGGCTAGGGCTAACAAGCCAATTGGCACGATGCCGTTACCCCGACTCGTTAACGCTGGGATCAGCACAAAGCAAGACAGCACGGCTGTCCAACCCCACAGAATGACAACAGTGCGACGTTGGCCGTGACCAAGGTCCATCAACCTGTGATGCAGGTGCTGTTTGTCTGCAGTCGCTACGCCTGTTCGATTCCTAGCTCGACGCACCACAGCGAAGACTAAGTCAAAGAGCGGCACCCCGAGGATCACAAGGGGAATCACGAGCGGCGCAAAGAAAAACCAAGACTGTCCCGAAAATGGGTCGTCCGACTGTCCACCAACGGCAATGGTTGATGCAGCTAGAAGCAGTCCGAGCAGCAGTGCCCCCGAGTCACCCATGAAGATGCTTGCCGGGTTGAAGTTGAAGGGCAAGAACCCGAGGCAGACTCCGGCAGCAATGATCGCTATCAGCGGGCCAAGATTGCCGGGATCGATGACCCCAACTTCGAGGAGTCGCCATCCGTACAAGAAGAACGACCCGGCACCGATCGCAACGATTCCTGCTGCTAGGCCATCGAGTCCATCAATCAGATTCACGGCGTTGGCCATTCCAACGACCCAGAGCACAGTAATCAGCGCAGACATGTCGGGTGGTAGCAACGTGAAACCCAAGAACGGCACTCTGAAATAGATGATGGTCAGGCCAACAAGGGTCAGAATCGAGCCTGCAAGAACCATGCCTGCCACCTTGGCTGGGGCAGAGACATCTCGTAGGTCGTCGATCAGGCCAGTAAGCCAGATCACCGTGGCCGCAGCAATCACACCTAGAACGTTTCCTGGGGCATCGAATACAGCTCCGAAGTCCGGCAACTGCCAAGCCACTGCAAGTGCAACGAGCAGCCCAATGAACAGGGCTGTCCCACCAAGAATTGGGGTGGGCTTTGCGTGCACTGTTCGGTCACCTGGCTGAGCCATGGCACCGATTTTTCGAGACAAAATCCGCAAGGGCGGCACCGAGATTGCCGTGGCAATAACGGCCACTGCCATCACAAACAAATACGGCAAAGGTCCCACACCGCTGAGTTTACTCGTGGCCGGTCGGAGAGTCCCCACGCTGCAGAGTCACCACTCTTCGCCGGGCCTGCGACGAGCCAAATAGTGAACCAAGTCTGGCCGTCGAGCGAGGCCCGACCGGGGGTTGACTGTTCCCCTTAGGACCAAAGTCCCTTTACTTCAACATTCAATTGTGCTGCAATGAACAGAGGGCGAGGCAGGAGTTCAGGTTTGAACTCTGCTGAAGAGGATGCACAAACACACTTTCAGCCGTGGGCGCAGGTTTCGAAACTCGTTTTAGAGGAACGCAATGGCAGCAATCGTCTCAAAGGATGTTGATCTGGAGTTACCGATGTCGACTGACCTCGGCAACGAGTCGACGCTTCAGAGTGCCCCGATCGTTGTTCCTACTGTCCGAAAACTAGATGAAGGTGACCCAACTCGGCACAAAGCCGCAGCGCTCAGGGTGGGCCTTCCTGTAAACGGAGCGAATCAACGCAAGGCATTGTTGGTTCTTGGTGACGTGTTCGTCACTTCCTTGGCCACTCTTGGCGCAAGTTTTCTTGCAATCTCCTTTTTCGGGAATACCTTTGGGGAACTTGCGGTAGTAACGATTCTCGCAATACTGCTGTGGCCATTTGTCTTCGCAACTCAAGATCTCTACCAGTCAATTCACATACAGCGTCGTTCTGAGGAATGGCGCAGGGTTCTGAGTGCGGGCCTGTACGGTTGCGCAGCTATTGCTGCAATCTCCGCAGTATTGGCAATCCCGATTAGCCGGGCCTGGCTGGTCGGAGTCGGAGTCCTCACCGTTGGAATCACTCTGATCGAGCGAGAGTTCGTTCGTTTGCACTTCGCACTTGCTCGAGGCAAGGGAGAGATCACACGGAAGGTCATTCTGGTTGGCGACGGTCACGAGTCACGTGAGCTCGATCGTTATCTATTGGCATCACCACATCTGGGCTATCAGGTCACCGAGCGAGTCAAGGCTCCACACAATTCCTCTGAACTTCTGGCACTGCTCGAGGTAGCGCGGACATCAATGGTGACCGGAGCCATCATTGCTAGCGGAGACCAAGACTCCGCTCTCTGCAATGACCTCATCCGAGCTCTGACTCGAGAGGGCATCTATGTTCAGGTCTCATCCTCTATGCAAGACATCGCTTCTAGGCGGGTGCAGACAGCCCCTTTGGGCGGATTCCCCATGATGAGAGTTACGCCGTCGATTCAGGCTGGATGGAAGTCTCTTCTGAAGCGAGTATTCGACCTACTCGTAGCACTCTGCGCGCTAGTTCTGCTCTCACCGCTCCTTCTGCTGTGCGCCTTAGTGCTCCGCATTACTTCGGGAAGGACTGTGCTGTTTCGACAGACACGGATTGGTCGCAACGGTGTCCCCTTCACGATGTATAAGTTCAGAAGCATGGTTGTCAACGCCGAGGATCTTCTCAACGATTTGTTGGACCAAAATGAAGCTGCCGAACCCATGTTCAAGATGAGTGATGATCCTCGAGTAACACCTTTTGGGAAGTTCCTGCGCACCACTTCGCTTGATGAGCTTCCACAGCTCATCAACGTGGTTCGCGGTGAGATGAGTCTGGTGGGCCCACGGCCTGCGACTTCCGACGAGGTAACCCAGTGGGAGCCCGCAATGCTGGATCGCCTTCGAGCCCAGCCTGGCATCACCGGCTATTGGCAGATTCACGGAAGGTTTACGAGCTCGCTTGAGGAGTATCAGCGCCTTGATATGTACTACGTGGACAACTGGTCATTGCTCACCGACAGCATCATCTTGCTCAAGACTGTTCCCGCAGTCATAAGTCGTCGCGGAGCGGCGTAGTTGGAGAAGCCCGATGGCTCCTCATCCGCATCTAGCCGATGCAGGTAGATGACCCGGGCCTGTTCCAAGGCCCAGCTGGTTTCAGACTGGGTACGGCGTGAATTTCGAGCACAGCAATTCAACATCGCCACGCACTTCAGCGATCACCGACTCCTCGCTCGGCGCTCGCAGGACGCGTGTGATCAGTTCAGCAATCTGAGCCATCTCGGGTTCGGCCATTCCTTGCGTTGTGACCGAGGGCGTTCCAATTCTGAGCCCTGAGGTAACAAATGGTGAACGCTGATCATCGGGAACGGTGTTCTTGTTCAGCGTTATCCCTGCAAGGTCAAGAGCAATCTGTGCTTCCTTGCCGGTGAGTTCTGAGTCGAACGAGCGAAGATCCATCAGGAGCAGGTGATTATCAGACCCGCCCGAAACCAAGCGGAACCCCTGAGAAATCAGCGATTCTGCAAGCGCTTGAGAATTCTTAACTATCTGCTGCGCATACCCGGCAAAGCTTGGATCTGCGGCCTCGCGAAATGCAACCGCTTTGCCTGCAATCACGTGTTCCAAGGGTCCACCCTGTAAGCCAGGGAAGATCGCCTTGTTGATGCGAGCGCCAAACTCTTCTTTGGACAGGATGCAGCCGCCTCGGGGCCCGCGCAGGGTCTTGTGTGTGGTGAACGTGACTACATCTGCGAACGGGGTCGGGTTGGGGTGCACCCCTCCAGCAATCAACCCAGCGATATGTGCTGCGTCGAACATAAAGAGAGCGCCAACTTCATCGCAGATCTCACGAACGATTTCCGGGTCAATAATTCTGGGGTACGCCGTAGCTCCGGCCACAATCATTTTTGGTCGGTGTTCCAAAGCAAGTGAGCGCATTTGATCGTAATCAATTCGCTCATCCTGTGGTCGAACCCCGTAGGAGATGAAGTTGTAGAACCGTCCCGAAATATTTACGGGAGACCCGTGGGTCAGGTGGCCGCCGTGATCCAAACTCAGGCCAAGGACTGTGTCTCCAGCCTCGAGGAGGGCCAAGTACACGCCGAGGTTTGCATTCGCTCCGGAGTGCGGCTGCACGTTTGCGGCCTCGGCTCCGAACAGCGACTTGACCCGCTCAATGGCCATCTGCTCGATCTCGTCCACGACTTCGTTTCCGCCGTAGTAGCGCTTTCCGGGGTAGCCCTCAGAATATTTGTTCGTCAGAGCCGAGCCCACTGCTTGCATCACTGCAGGCGAGGTGAAGTTCTCGGAAGCAATCAGTTGGATTCCCGTATTTTGTCGATCAACTTCTCTGTCGATGGCTGCAAATACTTCGTTGTCACGATCAGTCGGCCATGGCATGGCAGATACTTCCTTCGGTAGGCACTCAGAACCGAGTGCGTTGGTTACATCTGTTGGGTAAGGAGTGCGTCAAGACTGTGAACGCGGTTTGCGTGGCGGCCACCCTCAAACGCTGTGGCAAGAAAAACATCGAGCGCTTCTTTGGCTACCTCTCGACCAATGAGGCGTTCACCTAGGCAGATGACGTTTGCGTCATTGTGCGCTCGGCTCAACCGAGCCGAGGTGACATCGTGAATCGTGACAGCACGCACGCCGTCAATCTTGTTTGCTGCAATGCAGATGCCAAGCCCCGACCCGCAGACTGCAACGCCAAACTCGGCATCTCCTGCGACTACGGCCCTTCCGACAGCTGCCCCAAATTCGGGGTAATCAACTGAGTCAGCAGTGTGTGTTCCAAGGTCGGTCACCACGATGGCTTGGCTGGTCAGATACTGCGCCAATTCATTTTTTAGACTCAGGCCACCGTGGTCCGATCCAAGGACAACTCTGATGGGAAGTTCACTCGAGTCCTGCACGGAAGGGTCATTCACCCAACTCACTCTAGTGAACTCAGCGCGCATGTAACACTGCACACCCTGCAGCGGCTGGGTGAGTACGACTGCTTGAGGTTCACCAAGCAGGAGTTGTCGCTGCTGCGAGTTCGATCATCAGCCCCCTCGCCCGTAGTCTGCAGCCATGTCTGAAGCGAGTTCCTCTCTTGACCCACGAACACCAGTGATTATCGGTGTTGGCCAGATCCTTAATCGCGTAGACCAAGGCTCTGATCCCTATGAGCCAGCGAAGCTTATGGCTCAGGCTCTACTTGCGGCCCAGACAGATTCTGGGGCCGACGCGGTTTTGGCTTCCGCTCAGGTTGTCGCGGCAGTTCCCACCATCTCTTGGCGCTACTCAAACCCGGGAGCTCTGGTCCGTGAACAGCTCGGATGCGTTGACGCCAAAACCTGGTATGCCACCGTGGGAGGGAACACACCGCAGTCCATGGTGAACCGGCTAGCCGCTGCAATCAGCGCTGGAGAATTCGACCTGGCGCTCCTATGTGGCGGCGAGTCAGGAAAGTCACGTTCTACTGCAAAGAAGCTAGGCCTCGAACTCGACTGGACGAATCAATCCCCTGACGAGACTCCCGATTGGATGGATGAGTCCCCATTCTTTATGGGTCACCCGTCCGAGGCAGCACGCGGAATCCTGATGCCGCTTCAGGTGTACCCGCTGTTCGAAAATGCGCTCTGGCAGGACTCGACTCGGACCATGGCCGAACACCTGGATTATGTCGGCAGGATTTGGTCCGGGTTCTCTCAAGTTGCAGAGCAGAACCCGTACGCATGGAACCGCACCTCATTCACCGCAGAAGAGATCACAACCCCAACCACACAGAATCGGATGATCGGGTATCCCTATACCAAACGAATGGTCGCCAACCCAGATGTGGACATGGCCTCTGGGATCATCTTGTGCTCCGTGGAGCGGGCCCGCGCTCTTGGGATACCAACTGACCGTTGGGTCTTTGTGCATGCTGGCACCGATGCCAAGGACCGGAGCCTTTCTGAGCGACTCGATTTTCACTCTTCTGCGGCAATGGGCATTGCAGGTAACCGGGCTTTAGAACTTGCTCAGGTACACATCGATCAGGTCGACCATGTCGATTTGTACTCCTGTTACCCCTCGGCTGTTCAACTGGCTCTGCGTGAACTTTCAATCTCAGCCGACCGCCAACTAACTGTCTACGGGGGCTTGTCATTTGCTGGTGGTCCTTGGAACAACCCGGTTGGCCATGCACTGTGTTCGATGGTGCAGGTGCTCCGCGAAGATGCGGGTTCGATGGGCCTCGTGACAGCAAATGGTGGACACGTGGACAAACATGCTTTCGGTCTGTACTCAACCAATCCGCCTACAGCGGGCTTTCGCTGGGAACGTCCGCAAGCAGAGGTGAACGCACTTGCCGGAAGACCCGCAGCGGGCGACTACCTCGGCGAGGCTGCACTTGAAACTTGGACCGTGATGCACGACCGCGAGGGTCTTGCTGTTCGCGGGCATGCGGCATGTTTGACCCCCCAAGGCGAGCGCGCATGGGCAGTGACCTCGCAGCCTGAACTCATGGCGTTGATGACGAGCGAGGCGCTCTTGGGAAGGGCAGTGCAGATTGGCGCCGAGGGAGAACTTCAGTTTTTGTGACCGCTCACTCGGCAGTCGGGCCGACTAGATGGTGCCGAGTCGATTGAGTCGTGCGCGCAGGGCAGTCATAATGCGCTCCGAGGCCTTGGGCATTTCCTCGAGCAACTTACGAAACGCTTCAGAATCGAAGCGCAACATGTCGAGGTCAGTATCTGCCACAACCGTTGCTGTTCGGGGTCGATGATCAACGAGTGCCATCTCGCCAACCATGGAACCGGGTCCCGAGGAAGCGACATGGTCTCCTCGCACGTAGACACTCGCAGTGCCATCGAGAATGACGTAACAGTCCGTCCCAGGGTCGCCCTGATCTACGACAACGCTTCCGGCCGGAATGAGAACCTCATCGGTTAGTTCCACCACTCGCAGAATCTCGTCCTCGCCGAAACCATCGAAGAACGGCACCTCGGTCAACATCTCAGCACGCTCAGCGGGTTTACGGCACAAGCTCATTAGATTCCCCGATCTGTAATGCCGCCGGGTCAGACAGCAACTGCTTCCTGCTCAACTAACGCAACACCACAAAGAGTAACCTCAAAGAGAGTCGTGGACTCACCGCTCAGGGGATTACGTTCGGGGGAACAGATGAAGGCAGCAGTCATGCGGGACGGGCAGTTGCTCGTGGATGACATAGAAGCGATCTCCCCACAACCAGGGCAAGTCATAGCGGAGGTCATCGCCTGCGGCATCTGCGGTTCAGATCTGCACGCCCTGAGCCATGCAGATCAACTCGTTGAGATGGCCGAGGTGATGTCTGCAGAGGCAGGACCATTTGCTCCGGCACCGATGGATGCTGCACGAGATGTTGTCATGGGTCACGAGTTCTCTGCTCGGGTGATTGAGGTAGGCCCGAATGTAACCAGCCTCACCGTGGGCGATGTAGTGGTTTCGCTGCCGATCGTTATGGATTCAGGCGGGCTGCACGCTTTGGGGTATGACAACACCTATCCGGGAGGCTTTGCACAGCAGATTGCGCTCTCAGAGGTTCTGTGTAGCAAGGTCCCCAATGGACTTGACCCTCACCTCGCAGCTCTGACCGAACCGATGTCGGTGGGCGCGCATGCTGTACACAAGAGCGTCATCACACCCAAGCACGCTGCGGTGGTGCTGGGTTGCGGTCCGGTTGGACTTGCAGTGATCGCCGCTCTTCGCTCTGCCGGAGTCGAGACGATCCTGGCTTCGGATTATTCAGCTAGCCGACGAGCCCTGGCTAGCGTGTTTGGTGCAAGTGAACTGACCGACCCCGCCGTCGAGTCACCGATTGCAATCTGGCGACGCATCGACGGCCGCAAACCACTAGTGATTTTCGAAGCGGTCGGAGTTCCTGGCATGTTGGAATCCGCCATACTCGAAGCTCCTCGCGCCGCGCAGATTCTGGTGGTCGGGGTCTGCATGGTTGCCGACAGCTTTCGCCCCATGATCGCTGTAGGCAAGGAACTCAATCTGCAGTTCGTGTTTGGTTATGACCCCGGGGAGTTTGCCGACACCCTGCACCGGATTTCGGAAGGGGAATACCCAGTCAGTCAGATGATCACAGCAACGGTGCCCCTTGAAGGAGTTGCTGATGCGTTTACAGCGCTGGGCGACCCAGACTCGCAAGCCAAGATTTTGGTCACACCGAACGAAACCCCGAGCCTGCCAGGCACTGTGTGACACCGCCATCCACTGCAGACGCATTGGCGCCGGTAAGCGACGGTATCCGTAGCTTACCGGCGCCAATGATTCAGGTGGCACTGCCATCCGCTGCTACAACGAAGGACCAACTAGCGCCTATTTGGGACCTGTGGCAACGAGCGCCCGATCACGCCCAGTGAGATCGGGCTCGATACGTGCGTGTGTGAATACCGTCATGGCTAGGGCCTGCATGTCTGCTGCTTGTTCGGGTGATAGCTCGCAAATCAACACGCCGTCTTCTTGAAGCCACTCCCCCGCCTGAAGAATCAACACTCGCAGGTCGTCAGTCCCGTCGGGACCAGAACGAAGAGCACCCATTGGCTCCCAGTTAGCTACCTCTAGCGGAAGCAGCAGGTCCGCTGGCACATAGGGAGGATTCGAGATGATCAGATCGACTTTGCGCATCAAGTCCTCTGGAAGCGCATCGAACCATGACCCGAGACCTGTAGAGATGCGCGCCCCGGGCCTTCCCAAGCCGGCGATGTTTGCTCGCGCTACTCGCAAAGCATCGGAGGATTGGTCCGTCAACATAACCTGAGTCCTCACGCGCTCTACGGCGATGGACAACCCGATTGCACCGGAGCCCGTTCCAAGGTCCACAACCTGACAGGTTCGATTCCGCGCCCCGAGCCGGTCCAACTCTGCCAGAGCAACCTCAACTACGGCCTCGGTCTCTGGCCGCGGAATGAGTACCCGCGAATCCACCATGAGGTCCAATGATCGAAACGACCATGAGCCAAGGACATACTGCAGCGGCTCGCCGGCAGATCTACGCTGCACCATGAGCTCAAAAAAGCTCATCGATCGTTCCGTAACAGGATCATCTAGTACAAGAATCAGTTCTGAGGGGGCTGCACCCGAGGCTTGCTCAACTACCCGGCGAGCATCGGTCGCTGCTTGCTCAAGACCTGCTGCCCGAAACGCCAGAGTTGCTTCAATGAGCAGATCCCTCCAGCTCACGGTCTGATCTGAGGAACTCATATCTCCGAATCCGACAGCTGCTTGGCCCGGTCATCGGCTACGAGTGCGTCACTAATCTCATCAAGTTCACCCGAGAGCACTCGGTCAAGGTTGTACACCGTCAGACCAATCCGATGGTCAGAAACGCGATTCTCTTTGAAGTTGTAGGTGCGAATCTTTTCGCTGCGACCTCCGCCACCAATCTGAGCTTTGCGTTGCCCTGATGCCTCACCTGCTTGGCGGTCCTGTTCAAGCTTCAACAGCCGAGCACGCAAGACCTGTAACGCCTTCGCCCGATTCTGAAGTTGGCTCTTTTCGTCCTGCATCGCGACTACTAGGCCAGTTGGAAGGTGAGTAATCCGAACGGCCGAGTCGGTTGTGTTGACTGACTGCCCGCCCGGCCCCGAGGAGCGATACACGTCAATGGTGAGATCATTCGCATCGATGCGGACCTCTACTTCATCGGCCTCCGGCAACACTGCAACCGTCGCCGATGACGTATGGATTCGGCCTTGGGATTCAGTGACCGGAACCCGCTGCACCCGGTGCACACCAGCTTCGAAGCGCATGCGGGACCACACGCCGGGACCGGCCAAGCGAAAAGTCACGTCCGAGAGGCCACCCATCTCCGTAGGAGAGGATGACATGGTCTCAAAACTCCATCC